>JACPDI010000011.1 GCA_016184105.1 Acidobacteriota bacterium | reverse complement strand
TGAAGTGGACCTCGCGCCTGAGCGACGAGGTGGCGGTGCCGCTGATCAGGAAGATGCTGGTGCCGGGAACGGTGGATCGGGCGATCTTCACCGAGGTGATTTGCGCGCTGATGAGGGAGGGTGCGGACAGTCCGCGCCTGATCCTGGGCGCCGCTCCGTATTCCGCAGGCATCTGGGCCACGCCGCCGCAGGACCGCGTCATTCAGAAGAACGACATCGTGCTCTGCGAGCCGATCGTTCCGCTGAGGCATTACCAGACCGAGCGGATGTACACCTTCGCGCTCGCCCGGCCCTCCGACGTGCCGGAGTCGCAGAAGCGGGGCGCCCAGGTCATTTACGAGTCGTTCCAGATCATGCTCGAAGAGATGAAACCGGGCCGCGAGCTGAGGGACGTCTACGTCAAGGCCAACAATCACATCAAGAACAAGGGCTACGCGGAGGGTGCGACGGTGTTGATCGGCCACTTCATCGGCATGGACAACCACGAGGGGGGCCGCATTACCGAAGAGGGGACGAAAGGCGTGATCCTCGAGCCGGGCATGGTGATCAGCTGGCACCCCAACGTGGTCGTTCCCGGCGATGGCGGAGTCCGGACCATCTGCTCCGACACCATCCTCGTCACCGAGAAGGGGGCGGAGATGATGTCCAAGTTGCCGATGGAGCCGATCGTGTACCTCTAGCCGGCGCGACGGCTATTGCGGCTCGAACAGATAGCTTTCGCCGAGCGGGCTCCAGAATACGTCGATGACCTCCGCGCTGGTGGTGGAAAACGGGTTGCGGGCCTGGCTGCGCAGCAGATGAGGAACGCTGGATTCGAGGAACACCGAATCGCCGGCCCGCAGCGGTTCGACGACCTCTTCGTTCTCGACGAACGTGACCAGCTCCAGCTCTCCGTCGAGCACGTAGATGAATTCCTGGCCGTGATGCTCGTGAGTGATCATGCCGTCCGCATGCCCTGACCTCACCTGAACGTAGTAGGGGTGCATGCCCGCGTCGAGGAAGCCGCTCGCGAGCCGTCGAAAGACGTGCGCGTCACCGCCGGAGCTTCCGGCCGACCCCTTCCGCTGGGAAACCGGCACCTTCGCAATGTCGGCGGCGCGCTGGATGAAGTGGTGCGGCTGGCTCTCGACCGTCGTCGCAAAGAAGTATTCGAGCGGACGGCGGAACTCCCGCGCGAGGTGCAGCAGCAGATGCAAGTCGGGAGCCTTCTCGCCGCTCTCAACGGCGGCCAGCTGTCTCGCGCTGAGCCCGACGTTGCGGGCGAGGGCCGCCAGCGTCAGGCCGCGCGAACGTCGGAGCAGCGCGATCTTTTCGGCGGCTTCCCGCACCGGATCGCCGTAGTGCCGAAAAATAAAATATCGCTGTACTAACGTAGATGATACCGTTCGTAATCGTCTGTCGTGGACTCGTGTCATGGCGATACGCGAAGGGGAATCCATCGCTGATTTCTTAGACCACGGGGGGAGCGTCCCGTGACCGATCACGCCGTCTCGCAGTTTCAGACGAGCCTGCGCCAGGGCGTGCGCGAACTGTGCACGCGGTTCCCGGACAGCTACTGGCGGGAGCTCGACGCACAGAGGGCCTACCCGGCCGCGTTCGTTCGCGTGCTCACCGACGCCGGGTACCTGGCCGCGATGATCCCCGAGCCGTACGGCGGCTCCGGCCTCGGCGTCACCGAGGCGTCCATCATCCTTGAAGAGATCAACCGCTCCGGTGGGAACGCCGCGGCGTGCCACGCGCAGATGTACACGATGGGGACGCTCCTGCGCCATGGGTCCGACGCGCAGAAGGCGCAGTACCTCCCCAGGATCGCAAGTGGTGAGCTCCGCCTCCAGGCGTTCGGCGTCACCGAGCCGAACGCCGGCTCGGACACGACTCGCATAGAAACAACCGCCCTGCGGCGGGGCGACACCTACGTCGTCAACGGACGAAAGGTGTGGATCTCGCGCGCCGAGTACTCCGATCTGATGTTGCTGATCGTGCGGACGACGCCGCTCGCGGAGGTGCAGAAGCGAACCGACGGCCTTTCGATTCTGCTGGTGGACCTTCGCGAGGCGGTCGGACGCGGGCTGACGATCCGTCCGATCCGTACGATGATGAATCACGCGACGACCGAGCTGTTCCTGGACGACCTCGAAGTGCCGGTCGAGAACCTGATCGGCGAGGAAGGCAAAGGCTTCCGCTACCTGCTGGACGGGTTGAATGCCGAGCGGATCCTGATTGCCGCCGAGTGCATCGGGGATGGACACTGGTTCATCGAACGCGTGTGCCGGTATTCGCAGGAGCGGGTGGTGTTCGGACGCCCAATCGGCCAGAACCAGGGGGTGCAGTTTCCCATCGCGCGCGCGTACGCGCACATCGAAGCGGCTGACCTGATGCGGTACCGGGCCGCCGGCCAGTTTGACGCGAATCAGCCATGCGGGCCCGAGGCGAATATGGCGAAGCTGCTGGCAGCCGACGCGTCCTGGGAGGCGGCGAACGTGGCGGTGCAGACCCACGGCGGATACGGGTTTGCCGAGGAGTACGATATCGAGCGGAAGTTCCGGGAGACGCGACTGTATCAAGTCGCGCCGATCTCGACGAACCTGATACTGGCATACCTGGCCGAACACGTGCTGCACTTGCCGAGGTCGTTCTGATGTTGCCGCTGGAGGGCGTGACAGCCGTGTCGGTGGAGCACGCGGTCGCCGCGCCGTTTGCGAGCCGGCAGCTCGCGGACCTGGGGGCCCGCGTGATCAAGATCGAGCGGCCGGGCGTGGGTGACTTCGCGCGGGCCTACGACGCGACGGTCAATGGCCTGGCGAGCCACTTCGTGTGGCTCAATCGATCGAAAGAGTCGCTCACGCTGAACCTGAAATGCCCTGAGGGCATCGAGGTGCTGCGCCGGCTGCTGTCGCGAGCCGACGTGTTCATCCACAATCTCGCGCCAGGCGCCCTCGAGCGGCTCGGCATCTGCGCCGAAGACCTGCGGGCGGAATTTCCCCGGTTGATCATCTGCGACATCTCCGGCTACGGTACGTCCGGTCCTTACCGCGACAAGAAGGCGTACGACCTGCTGATCCAGAGCGAGACGGGCCTTCTCTCCATCACCGGCACGGAGCAGGTCCCGTCGAAAGTCGGCATCTCCATCGCGGACATCGCGTCCGGCATGTACGCCTTTTCCGCGGTGCTGACCGCATTGCTCATGCGCGCGCAGACGGGGCAGGGCACGAAAGTGGAAGTCTCCCTGCTCGAGGCCTTGAGCGAGTGGATGGGATACCCGATGTACTACACGTGCTACGGCGGCGTTCCGCCCCCACGAACCGGGGCGAGCCACGCCGCGATCGCCCCGTACGGACCGTACGCGAGCGGCGACGGCAGGGTGGTGTACCTCGGCATCCAGAACGAACGCGAATGGAAACGGTTCTGCGAGCTGGTGATCGAACGCCCGGAGATCGCCGGCCACCCGCACTTCAGTTCAAACTCGGCGCGCGTGCAGTACCGCGAGCGCCTGGACGCGATGATCGTGGAGGTCTTTGCGTCCCTGTCGGCCGAGGACGTGATCGAACGCCTGGATCGCGCTCAGATCGCGAACGCGCGCATGAACACGGTCCAGGAATTCCTCGAGCATCCGCAACTCGCCGCCCGCAGCCGCTGGCGCGACGTCGAGGCGCCCAACGGCCGCATCCGGGCGTTGATACCGCCCATGACGTTCGAGGGCGTCGAGCCGGTGATGAGGCCGATTCCAGAGGTGGGCGAACATACGGACGCGATTCTGCGGGAAATCGGCGTGGATGCCTCCACGATTGCCGCGTGGCGGCAGGCCGGCATCATCTGATCGAGGGAACCCATGGCGACGAAGGAAGGCTGGACGGGCCGGGTGTTCGAGGACTTCGAGGTGGGAGACATCTATGTTCATCCGCTGGGACGGACGGTGCTCTCCGCCGACAATGTCTGGTTCACCCTCCTGACCATGAACACGAACCCGATCCACTTCGATCATGCGTACGCGGCAGGAACCGAATTCGGCCGCCCGCTCGTGGACTCGACGTTCACGCTCGCGCTCGTGACCGGCCAGTCCGTGATGGACGTCTCGCAGAACGCCATGGCGAACCTCGGGTGGGACGAAGTCCGGCTGCCGAACCCGTTATTCGAGGGCGACACCGTGTACTCGCGCAGCGAGGTCCTGGAGAAGCGCGAATCCAGGTCGCGGCCCGCCGTCGGGATCGTCCGCGTCAAGACGACCGGCTTCAAGCAGGACAACAGCGTCGTGATCGAGTTCAAGCGCACGTTCATGGTGTACAAGCGCGGGCATGTGCCGCCCACCGCGCGGACGCAGTTCACCGGGCCCGCTGGCGATTAACAGAGTGGCCGTCACCTATCTCTTTGCACCGGCGCACGACGAGCGCAAGGGCGTGAAGGCGCTTGCCTCGAGCGCCGACGCCGTGATCTTCGACCTGGAGGACGCGGTGCCTGACGCGCGCAAAGAGGAGGCGCGCAGCGTCCTCAACAGGCGCCTGCAGGAGTCGCGGGCGCATGCCGGACCGCAGCGATGGGTGCGCGTCAACGACAGCAGGACGCGGCACTTCCAGGAAGACATCCGATCCGTCGAATGGCGCCACGCGCACGGCGCGGTGCTGCCGAAGGCCGAAGATCCGGACGCTGTCGCCGCCCTGGGCGGTCAGGTGAGCCATCTTCTCCTGCTGGTCGAATCGGTGGCAGGCATGGCCGCACTGGACAGGATGGTCGGCGCCAGCAGCCGCGTGGAGCGGGTGGCGGTCGGGACGTGGGACCTCTCGCTGGATCTGGGTCTATTCAGCGTCGAGGATCCGGACGACTCGGAACTGATGTGGCACGTGCGGACCCAGCTGGTGCTCGAAAGCCGGCGGCTGCAGCTGTTGCCGCCGATCGACGGCATCTTCGCCAACCTCGGCGATCTGCAGGGGCTGAGAAACGTGTGCGGGCGCGTGGCGCGCCTGGGATACGGCGGCAAGCTGCTGATCCATCCAGACCAGATCGCGCCTGTCCAGGCGGCGTTCGACGCGGCGCCAACGGCGCTGCGGCAGGCGCGACAGATCGTCACCGCGTACGAAGAAGCCGAGCGTGAAGGACGGGGCGCCCTGCGTGTCGGCGATCGACTGGTGGATCGGCCCATGGTCGAGCGCGCGCGGGCCATCCTGAAACGATCGCAGCGGGAACGCCGATGAACGACGACGTGGCCGAACGCTCACCGCGGCGCTTCGATGTGCAGACGTTGCGGGCGGCCGTGGCGCGCCTGCTCGTGCAGGCGAACTACTGCATCCCGGACGACGTCCTCGAGGCGCTTCGATCGTCTGCCGATCGCGAAGAGTCCCCGGTCGGCCGGCGGGTTCTCGCCCAACTGATCAGCAACTACGAGGTCGCGGCCAGCGAGAAACGTCCGGCGTGCCAGGACAGCGGTCTGACCGTCGTGCACGTCGAGCTGGGGCAGGACGTGCATTGTGTCGGCGGCGATGTGTACGAGGCCATCTACGATGGCATCCGGGACGGCACCCGCGACGGGTACTTGCGTCAGTCGGTGATCGGAGAGCCGCTGCTGCGCAGGAACTCGGCGAGCGACGTACCGGGCGTCATTCACGTGGATCTGGTGCCAGGCGACCGCGTCACGCTGACGGTCGCATCAAAAGGATTCGGCAGCGAAAACAAGAGCGCGCTCGCGATGCTGACGCCGGCTGACGGACGAAAGGGCGTTCGCGACTTCGTCATCGCGACCGTCGACCGCGCCGGCGCCGATGCCTGCCCGCCTCTCATCGTCGGTGTGGGCGTGGGCGGGACGTTCGAGACCGCCGCTCTCCTGGCGAAGAAGGCGGTGCTGAGGCCGATCGCTCGGCGACACGCACAACCGCATGTGCGCGAGCTGGAGGCCGAGCTGCTGGAGGCGATCAACGAGCTCGGGATCGGGCCGCAAGGGCTGGGCGGAACCGTCACGGCCCTGGCGGTCAACATCGAGCTGCACCCCACGCACATCGCGGGCCTCCCGGTGGCCGTCAACATCGGCTGCCATTCGAACCGGCGCGCGACGGCCACGCTGTGACGCGATGAGCGGCCCTCTGCGAGTGAACTGCGAACGGGGACTTTCAGGCGCGGACCTGCGCGGCCTCGACGCTGGCGACACCGTGGAGCTGACCGGCTGCGTGCTCACGCTGCGAGACGCGAGTGCCGCCCGGTTGGTCTCTGCGGAGAAGGAGCGGCACGCGCTGCCCGTGGCGCTGGCAGGCCAGGTGATGTACGCAGTCGGCCCGTCACCCCCCAAGCCGGGCGAGGTCGTCGGATCGGCCGGGCCCACCACCACCGCGCGGCTGGCTCCGTACCTGCCGGCGCTCCTGGCGAGCGGGGTGCGGGGCATCATTGGCAAAGGGGAGCTGCACGGTGATGCGGCGGCGGCCTTCGTGCAATACGGCGCGGTGTACTTCGCCGCGATTGGCGGACTCGGCGCCCTTCTCGCCAAACACATCGTCAGGGCCGATGTCGTGGCGTACCCGGACCTGGGACCCGAGGCCGTGTACCGGTTCGAGGTGGTGGATTTTCCCCTGACGGTGATCATCGATTTGGCGGGGAGAAACTTTCACGAGACCGCACGGGCGCGCTGGCGGCGTACGGCTGATCGATCGAGTTGAGCCCGGGGGGGGACGAGGAGATTCGTGGATCACGAGACCGATGTGCTCGTCGTTGGAGGAGGCCTCGCCGGCCTGATGGCGGCGCTGCAGGTGCCGCCCGGCCGCGTCATGATCGCGACCAAGGTGTACCCCACGCAGTCGCATAGCGGCGCGGCCCAGGGCGGGTTCAACGCCGCGATGGCGGAGGCCGATTCCGTGGAGGGGCACGCCGCGGACACCATCAAAGGTTCCGATTACCTCGCGGACCAGGACGCCGTGGACACGATGTGCTCGGAAGCACCGGAAGTGATTCTTCAGCTCGACCGCCTGGGCGTCATGTGGTCGCGGACGGGTGCAGGGCGAATCGCCCAGCGCGCGCTTGGTGGCTCGTCGTACGCGCGCGCCTGCTATGCCGCGGACATGTCGGGGCACGTCGTGCTGCAGACGCTGTACGAGCAGGTGCTGCGCGCCGATATCCCGTTGCTGGTTGAATGGCACCTGCTCGCCTTGCTCGTGGAGGACGAACGGGTGGCCGGCGCGGTGTTCTGGGATCTGCCGGCAGGCCGGCTGAGAACGGTACGGGCCGCCGTGGTGATCCTCGCCACGGGCGGCTACGGCCGCGTGTACGCGAAGAGCACGAACGGGCTGGGGTCGACGGGGGACGGCGTGGCGATCAGCTATCGTGCGGGTGCCGTGCTGTCGGACCTCGAGTTCGTTCAATTTCACCCCACCACCCTGGTGGGCACGAACATCCTGATATCGGAGGGGGCGCGGGGCGAGGGGGGCTACCTCCGGAACGCCGCGGGGGAGCGGTTCATGGCCCGGTACGCGCGAGACGCCATGGAGCTGGCGCCGCGTGACATTGTCTCCAGGGCCATCGCCAGCGAGATTCGGGACGGGCGGGCGTTCAGCGGCGGATACGTTCACCTCGATCTCACGCACCTGGGGAGCGACATCATCGAGCAGCGGCTCCCGCAGGTACGGAAGCTCGCACGCGTCTACGCGGGGGTCGACATCGCCCATGACCAGTTGCCGGTGGAGCCCGCCCAGCACTACAGCATGGGCGGGATTCGCACGGATGTGAGCGGGCAGACCTCTCTTCCCGGCCTGCTGGCCGCCGGCGAGTGCGCGAACGTCAGCGTGCACGGCGCCAACAGGCTGGGGGGGAATTCTCTCCTGGAGACGGTCGTCTTTGGGCGGCGGGCCGGCCGGCGGGCAGCCGACGCCGCATCCCAGCTGGGTCGCGCGGAAGCGAAGCAGTCGTGGGCGCGGTTCGGCGATGACTGGAACTCCCGCTTCGATCCACGGACGGATCTTCAGCGCGATGCTCACAACGTCGTGCGGCTGCGGCGGGCACTCACCGAGGTGATGACGCGAAGGGTTGGCGTGTTCCGCCGTGCGGACGAAATGTCGGCGGCAGCCGGCGACATTCGAATGCTGCGGGAGGAGTATCGTTCGCTCGGCGTCGCGCCGCCGACGGGTCCATTCGACTATCGCCTGATCGCGCACTGGGAGCTTGGTTTTCTCCTGGATGTCGCGGAGGTTGTCGCAGGGGGCGCCCTTCGGCGGACTGAAAGCCGGGGCGCGCACTTCCGAACGGACCACCCGCGCCGTGACGACCGGAGATGGCTTCAGCACACGTTCGCGCGCCGCACGCCTGATGGGCCGCAATTTCAAGACGGTGAAGTTCGCCTGGGTCGCCTGGCGCCCGAGGCACGGGTGTACTGATGGCGTTGGTCGAGCGTCAGGGGGGAAGCTGGTGCCCTTGAAGATTGCGGTACGGCGGTTCGAGCCCCAGTCCAGTTCGCGTCACTGGGCCAGTTATGTCGTGGAGCTGGGGCCGGGCAAGACGGTTGCGGATGCGCTTCTCGACATCCAGGAGACCCAGGACGCGACGCTCGCATTCAGGTGTTCCTGCAGGAGCGGCATCTGCGGCGCCTGCGCGGGCATCGTCAACGGCGCGCCGCGCCTGTTGTGCCAAACGCTGCTCGGCGGCGTCCCACCCGCACGCGACGACACGACCGGGGCAGATCTCCTCGTGGAACCGCTGCCGTCGTTTCCCGTACTCCGGGACCTGGTCGTGGACATGACCGGCTTCTTTGACGCGCTGGCGCAATTCCAGGCGTGGCTGGTCCCGAACTCCCGATACGAGGGCTCGATCGGGCAGGATCGGTCCGAGCAGTTGTGGAAGGTGACGACGTGCGTCTTGTGCGGCATCTGCGACCCCGGGCAGGGTGTCGAAAGAAGGATTCCGAATCCGTCCGTCGTCGCGCGCATCCTGCGCCTCGCCTTCGACCCGCGCGACGCGGTCGGCCGCGACCGCCTGCGAGCGCTGCAGTCGCTGGATCCGCCGGCGCGCGCCCGGCTGGCCGAGCGCCTCGCGCTCGTGTGTCCGGCGGGCGTGGATATTCGACCGCTGATCGAGCAGATGGGGAGCGAGGCGTGATGGGAGGCCCGCCCTCGAGCTCAACGGCCAGCTGACTTCGGGCGCCGCCCCGTTGCGTCCGACCGGCTGCCTGGATGAGCCTTCAGGTACGCCGTCAGTACGCCCGCCTCGCGCAGGATGCGGTTGCCCAACCGACCAGCCGGGCTACTTTCCCTCGGCGCTCTTGCGCGCATCGACATCGATCACCCAGTCGACGACGACGGATTTGTTGGCGGTCTCGCGGTGGGATGTGCTCCTGGCCAGCCGTATCCCTCGTTGCGCTCCGGTTCCGACCACCGTGAATGTCGTCGGGTCCGAGAAGCCCTTCGAGAGAATCCAGTGCGCTTTCTGAATCGGGAACGTGAACAGCTTGTAGTCGGGCATCAGCGGGGTCATCACGACGAACAGAAGGCGATTCTTCACGACGGGTGTGAAATCGACGCGCGCCTCCTTGAACTGCATCTTGATCGTGTCGCCCGTCATCTCGCCAATCACCGGCACGTTGAAATACGCCGGCGTGATCGTGCGCGCCACCATTCCGAAATCGACCGGTGAAGCGGTGCTGTTCTTGAATGGAATCGGCGCCAGCCACCGGCGCTCGAGCACGAGGATCCCCCTCGGGAGCGGTTCGGCCACCGTGACGTCCTCCCAGAACGTGAAGTTGGTGGCGTTACCCTCCAGCTCGCCCGTGAGGTAGACCGGTTTTCCCGGAGGAGAGTTCTTCGGGAACCGGAGCCTGAAGCGGCCGTCCAGCCGGACGCCATACTTCAACCACGGCTGGCTGCCATCGTTCCAGACCATCGTCATCGACACGCTGAGCGGCCCGTCGAACGAACCGCAGTACCTGTCGAACATGGACTTGATGCCCAGTTCCACGAAGTCGGTGAGGCCGGTGATCGCAGTCGTGATCCCGCCGACGGCCCCCTGAAAGCCGTCGGCAGCAACCTTGATGTTGTACGACAGGCTCGTGCCCGTCGCCCCCTGGAAGCCGAGCTTCTCCACCAAAGTGGGCACGCCCTTGTCGACGGCGATCTTGCCCAGTGTCGTCAGCAGGCTCTTACTGATGCTGAACGCGTACGAGGCGAACTTGGCCCCCTCGATCGCGGTGTTCATCGTTTCGCACAGGGGCGTTGGCTTTTCTCCGATGCGCGCGGTGTCGATCTGCTCGATCGCCGCTTCCGCTTCGGGCACCCAGTCGCGCAGTCCCTGGAATATCGTCGGGTCAGCCGTGCCGGCGGCGTTCGGTTGGGGAACCAGCTTCCCGAGTTCCGCGAGCATCTTGGCGGGCGGCAGGTGCACGGCGTCCGCCCGTTGCTGGAGCTTCTGCGCGCTGGCGACGAGCTGATCTCTCTCGGCGGAGGCGGGCAGCGCGCTGGCCGTCTCGTGGAGGAATTTGAGGAGCTTCTTCGTTCGCTGGTCCAGCTCGCCCGAGAGTTTCTCGACTTCGCCGGCCAGCGTGGCAATGGAGTGGACCCGGAATGCGGTGGCGCCGCTGCCCTTGCCGTCCGGCGCGGTCACCGTAACCTGGTACTTGCCCCCTTTTTTCGTATCCGCAAACGTGACGTTGAATTGCCCGTTCGGTGAAACAGCGGCACTGAGCGTCACGGCCGGCGTTCCCGACTCGTGCCGCACGCGCACGGATGCCTGGTGCTGCTTGGCGCTGTAGCCGGTAGACCCCGCGATCACGACGTGTTGCCCGGAGAGTACGACCGCCGGCTTGGCGGAAACATCCACGTGCGCGCCCGGTGTCGTCGCCGGCGCGTCGCTGCCCGCCGGCGCCTGCGTCCGCGCGGCGCTCGAAGCATCCGCTGGCATCCAGGCGATGAACGCCGCCAGCACGACGCCGGGTGCGGCGGCAACGGCAGGTTTCGTGATGCGAGGTGCCCATCTCATGATTGGCTCCGAGGCCGGCCGTCTCCGGGTCACAGCCGGGAGAGAGCCTGCTTTGCGACAGCCAGGAACACACTCTTTGTTTGATCGTGGCCGAATCGTGGCGAGATGACTTCGATGAGGACGTCGTCTTTGAGCACCCAGGACGGCATCAGGTCGCTGTAGTAGGCCTTGTCCGCCAGGCCCCGCACCTTTTCGGAACCGGTCAACTCCTCGATGTCCACCTCGTCATCGTTCATCATCTGCTTTGCCATGCTCGTCGCCGCCCGGTTGACGCGAGCGAGCTCCTTTCCACCACGCCAGTAGACGGTGACGGAGACGAGCATTGTGTTCGTGGCAGCCGAGGTCAACTCGCAGATCGTCTTGTCTTCCTCTTCGATGTTGTGGAGCATGTCGAGCTTTTCTTTCGCGATGGCTTCGACCTGCTCTCGGGGAACCAACGCGCAGGCGTTCCGGGCCGGACGCGATGGGGCTGCCGCGGCGGCGCCGGCCGCGGCCGCTTTCTCGCCCGGGGCCGGTGTGCCCGCATCCGACGCGGCGCGCGAAGGATCCGCGCGGCATCCGGACGCAACGGCAGCGGCGGCGACGAGCGCCAGGGCCATCCGATTTGCTCGGGTCACGGTGATCACTCCTTTGATGTCTCAGCGGACGCGAACGATCTCGACGCGCCGGTTTCTCGCGCGGGATTCCGGGGTGTCGTTGTTCTCTCTCGGCCTGGTCTGGCCGAAACCCTCGGCCTGCAGCCGGTCCTCGCCCGTGCCCAGGCGCTCAACGACCGCCTGTCGGACCGCGCCAGCGCGCGCGCGTGACAACCTGAGATTGGACTCGGCGCTGCCGACGCTGTCGGTGTGACCCTCGAGGCGGACTTTCCAGTCCGGGTGGCGGCGCAGCACGGCGGCGATTTCAGCAAGGGCGGCATCCGACTCGGGCCGCAGGCGCGCGCTCGCGAACTCGAAGTAGACGCCGGGCAGCTCCACCTGTTCGTCGCCGGACAAGGCCCGCTCGAGCCGGCCGCTGTCGGCGCTCTTCGGCCGGTCGATCCGCACGACCACGAGCCGGGCCGTGCCGATGATGGCGCGCAGCGTCAAGGGGTTCCGCGGATCGTCGAGAAACCAGAACTCCGCGCTCACATCGCCGGTCAGTCCCTCGAATGTGCCCTTCGCGTGGATCGCCGGCAGCCACTCACGCTCGCCGTCGAGGACGACGGGAATCGGCACCGGGTGTGATTCCACGCGTTCGAGTTCCCCTTCGTATTCCGGGCTGGGCAGGCCCGTGGCGCCGATCATCGAATCGGCCTGTTCGATCGACGCGAGCGAGCACTCGGATCGCCCGTCCCTTCGCACCTCCTCGAACACCTCCGTCGAGATGCCGAGTGCCGTTGTTCCGCGCGCAAGCTCCGTCCGACCGGATAGCCACCGGACCCGGTAAATGCGGGCCGACTGCAGGTCGCGGGCCAGCACGATTCGGCTGCCGCGCAGTTCGGTCGGTTCCCCTGAAACGGGCACGGTGGCCGAGTACGAGATCTGGACGCGATCGGTGGTCGGAAGCGAAATCCGCTTCACGACTTCATAGTCGCCGCGCTCTTCGGCGACACCGGACACGACGATGAGTCCTTCGGAGAGCGGAATCCCGGGGAAACGCGACAAATCGAGATTGGCGGGGGGCGTGAGCGCGCGGGCCTGTGCACCGGGAGCGGCTGCGGTGGGCGCGCCTGGCGCCGAAGCGCCGGCGCCGGCTGTGGGGGCGGACGATCCAGCCGCCGCGGGCGCGGCCGCGGCCGGCGACGCCGCGTGAGAGGAGGCGTCGCGACTGCAGCCGGCTGGCAGCACGGCGTACGCGACAATCACGGCGATGGCAAACGAGCGGCCCGGCGGACGACCAACGGGCGGAGCCACCATGGGACACCTCTCACTTCCGTGACAGTGGGAAGGGGCGAGTGTAGCAAAAAGGTGCCCGCGGCGCGAGCAGATCGACGAAGCCGCGCATCGCGGGGGTCGTCAACGGCTCGGGAAGAATCGTGGCAACGCGCCCGCGGATCGAAAAGAACGATCCGGCCCAATGAGGGCGATTCGGTGGATGCCGAGGACGCCACCATCAGCTGGACCCATCCGCAACGCGGTCAGCTTGATGCCTTTGAGGTCGTCATCGAGAACTAATCGATTAGTCGTCTTGTGGCGCGTTCGGCGGTAAGCTGACGGCGAACCCATGTCGCTTCGAATCGCCCTCGTCCAGCAGCACGCGACGCGCGACAAGTCGGAGAACGTCGCGCGCGGTCTCGCGCACCTGGAAACCGCCGCCGCGAAGGGCGCGCGGCTCGCATGCTTCGCCGAGCTGGCCTTCGAGTGGTTCCACCCGCAGCGCCCGGCCGCGCCCGATCACCCCACGCTCGCCGAGCCGGTTCCCGGCCCCACCACCGACGCGTTCCGCGAGGCCGCGCGCCGGCTGGGCATGGTGGTGGTGCTGAACCTCTACGAGCGTGCCGCCCACGGCACGTTCGACAGCTCGCCGGTCATCGACGCGGACGGCCGGCTCCTCGGCGTCACGCGCATGACCCACATCACGGAGTACGCCTGCTTTCACGAGCAGGGGTATTACGCCCGCGGCGACACGGGGCCCGTCGTCTACGACACGCGTGCCGGAAAGGTGGGCGTGTGCATCTGCTACGACCGCCACTACCCGGAGATGATGCGCGCGCTCGCGCTCAACGGCGCGGACCTCGTCGTCGTGCCGCAGGCGGGCACGCCGGGCGAGTGGCCGGACGGACTGTACGAGGCGGAGCTGCAGGTGGCCGCGTTTCAGAACGGCTACTTCGCCGCGCTGTGTAACCGCGTGGGCAGGGAAGACACGCTGGAGTTCTCGGGGGAGTCGTTCGTGTGCGCGCCAAACGGGCGCGTGCTCGCGCGCGCGCCGGCGGGCGAGGACCACATCCTGTATGCGGACCTCGATCTCGCGGAGGCGCGCACCTCACATGCGCGACGGCTCTTCCTCCAGCACCGCCGCCCGGAGCTGTACGCGGGCTGGCTGGTGAAGTAGGCGCGATCACGCCTGCCGTGAGTCGGCCTCCCAGACCGGATCGAGCCCGGTCAGCCGAAGTGGCGCTTCGCGAGCGCCCGGCCGGCAAGCCTCGCGTCGGGGGTGAGCCTGACGTTCGCCAGTTGGAACCAGATCGCGAAATGGATGACCTGCCTTGATAGCCTGCGGCGCGTTGCCTGACTCGCGCCTTGCCTGAGGCTGTCGTGGCCCGGCGAGACGCGGATGGAGAATTCGGTCTCGCGACCAGGTTGCCAACCCGGTCGCGAAGCAGAGATCCATAGAGGATCAAAGCTTTGAATTAGTCAAAGAATTGATCTACACTGACGGTGTGGCCACCGACCAAGCTGACCTCCTTCGGCAACGCGGTATCCAGGTGACGGCCCAGCGATTGGCTGTCTTGCGGGCGGTAGCGGGTCAGCCCCACATCACGGCCGACGCCGCGGTTGAGGCCGTCAGGACCGAGATCGGTGCCATCTCGCTCCAGTCGGTGTACGACGCCCTCGGCGTCCTGGTCGCCAAGGGCCTTATCCGGCGCATTCAGCCCGCCGGATCACCGGCTCGCTTCGAGGCTCGGGTCGGCGACAACCACCACCATCTGATCTGCCGAATCTGCGGCCGTGTGGTCGACGTCGACTGCGCGGTCGGCTCCGCCCCCTGTCTCACGGCGGTCGACGACAGGGGCTACGAGATCGACGAGGCCGAGGTCGCCTATTGGGGGCGCTGTCCGGATTGCCTGGCTCAGTCCCAAGCGCCCGCCTCCGCCCAGGCTACGACGGGCAGGCCATCCCGCTCCGGCGCGATCCACCCGTCGAAGCCGGCGACGGATCGCGCACGGAGGGCCGGACGATCCCGTCAACGGACGGTGAAGAGAATCCGCCGGGACTGACAACCGGGGCTGCATCCCATCACAGAAGAGGTCAACGTCAACATGGACAGCGAGAAGAAGTGCCCGTTCTCGGGCAGAGCGCACGGCGGCACGTCGAACCAGGACTGGTGGCCGAATCAGCTGAACCTGAACGTGCTCCACCGGAACCCGCCCGCAGGCGATCCCATGGGCGCGGAGTTCAACTACGCCGAAGAGTTCAAGTCCCTCGATCTTGATGTCCTGAAGAAGGACATCGAGCAGGTGATGACGACGTCGCAGGACTGGTGGCCGGCCGACTACGGCCACTACGGGCCGCTCTTCATCCGGATGGCGTGGCACAGTGCGGGCACGTACCGCATCAGCGACGGCCGCGGAGGTGCGGGGGGCGGCGAGCAGCGCTTCGCGCCGCTCAACAGCTGGCCGGACAACGCGAACCTCGACAAGGCGCGACGGCTGCTGTGGCCGATCAAGAAGAAGTACGGCCGGAAGATCTCATGGGCCGACCTGATGGTCTTCGCCGGCAACTGCGCCCTGGAGTCGATGGGGTTCAAGACGTTCGGCTTCGCCGGCGGGCGCGAGGACGTCTGGGAGCCGGAGGAGATCAACTGGGGCACCGAGGACACGTGGCTCGACGACAAGCGCTACAGCGGCGAGCGTCAGCTCGCGAATCCTCTGGCCGCCGTACAGATGGGTCTCATCTACGTGAACCCGGAGGGGCCGAACGGCAACCCTGACCCGCTCGCCGCAGCCAAAGACATCCGGGAGACGTTCCGTCGCATGGCGATGAACGACGAGGAGACCGTCGCGCTCATCGCCGGCGGGCACACGTTCGGCAAGACGCATGGTGCGGCCGCGCCCGTCGGCCACGTCGGCCCCGAGCCCGAGGCTGCTCCCCTGCAGGAGATGGGTCTCGGCTGGACGAACAGCTACGGCTCCGGCAAGGGCGGCGACGCCATCACCAGCGGCTTGGAAGTCATCTGGACCTCCACGCCGACAAAGTGGAGCAACAGCTTCTTCTCGAACCTGTTCGGCTACGAATGGGAACTGACGAAGAGCCCGGCCGGTGCGCATCAGTGGACTGCGAAGGGTGGCGCAGGCGCCGGCACGATTCCGGATGCCCACGACCCTTCCAAGCGTCACGCGCCAACCATGCTGACCACCGACCTCTCGTTGCGCATGGACCCTGCCTACGAGAAGATCTCGAGGCGCTTCTACGAGAACCCGGACCAGTTCGCGGACGCATTCGCGCGGGCGTGGTTCAAGCTGACGCACCGCGACATGGGGCCCATCTCGCGGTACCTGGGCCCGCTGGTTCCTGCGGAGCCGCAGTTGTGGCAGGACCCCGTCCCCAGGGTCACCCACGAACTGATCGGAGCGGCGGACATCGCGGCCCTCAAGAGCAAGGTCCTCGCATCGGGGCTGTCCATCTCCCAACTGGTCTCGACGGCCTGGGCGTCGGCGTCGACCTTCCGCGGCACCGACAAGCGTGGCGGCGCCAACGGGGCTCGCATTCGCCTCGCGCCGCAGAAGGATTGGGACGTCAACAACCCACCGGAGCTGGCGAAGGTGCTGCAGACTCTCGAGGGGATCCAGAAGGCGTTCAACGACGCGCAGGCTGGCGGGAGAAAGAGGGTGTCGCTTGCCGACCTGATCGTGCTGGGCGGGTGTGCCGCCGTCGAGCAGGCCGCAAAGAACGCCGGATGCGACGCGCAGGTGCCCTTCACGCCGGGACGCACGGATGCGTCGCAGGAGCAGACCGACGCGGAGTCATTCGCCGTGCTCGAGCCGACGGCGGACGGGTTCCGGAACTACCTCGCGACGGGGCACCGGCATCCGGCGGAGGTGCTGCTGCTCGACCGGGCGCAGCTGCTGACGCTGAGCGCTCCCGAGACGACCGTGCTCGTGGGCGGGCTGCGTGTGCTGAACGCGAACCGCCAGCAGTCCCCGCTCGGTGTCTTCACCAGGCAGCCCGAGGCGTTGACCAACGACTTCTTCGTGAACCTGCTGGACCTGGACACGACATGGAAGGCGACGTCCGAGACCGAGGAGGTCTTCGAGGGCCGCGACCGCCGAACGGGCGCGGTCAAGTGGACCGCCAGCCGCGTCGACCTCGTCTTCGGCTCGAACTCCCAGCTTCGTGCGCTGGCGGAGGTCTACGCGAGCGACGACTCGCGGACGAAGTTCGTGGGTGACTTCATCGCCGCGTGGGACAAAGTCATGAATCTCGATCGATTCGAGCTTGCCTGATCGCGACATGCGCGCGTCAAGGACCGCAGTCCCGACGTTCGGGAGCAGCGTCGGCGCGACAGCCTTCGCCTGGCTTGCCGAGCCGAAGCTCACGCTTCGCGGAACGCGCGTGAGCGAAGGCTGGTGAGCCGCCTTTTCGTGAGTTGAAATCAGCTGGACGGGTGGCTGCGGGAGCTGGAGGGGCTGCAGCGAGCGGCGCGAGGTCGCGGTGGCTGGCGGGTACTCACCTGTCGTGATATATTCGTTTGATATATCTCATCCGGGAGGTGCATGATGGACACGGCGAAGGTCTTCTGGTCGGGGCGATCGCAGGCGGTGAGGTTGCCGCGCGCGTTTCGTGTCGATGGCCGGGAAGTCCGGATCCGGCGTCGTGGGCGGGCCATCGTGCTGGAACCGGTGCCCGACTCCTGGGAGTGGCTCGACGCCCTGGCGGGTGAGCTGGATGACGACTTCGTGTCGGCGGTGCGCGAGCAGCCCGAACCGACGGAGCGGCCTGAGCTCGCCAAGGTGTTCCGCTGATGCGGTATCTCCTCGACGCGAACGCTGTCATTGCCCTGCTCAACGAGACGACCTCTCCGATCGCGCGCCGCATTCGGCGGTACGCGCCACGAGACATCGGGGTGTCCGCGGTCGTCGTCCACGAGCTGTCCTACGGCGCGTTCAAGAGTCAGCGGGTCGAGAAGAACGTGGCCCGCGTAGACGCGCTCCGGTTTCCGGTGCTGGAGTTCGACCAGGAAGACGCCCGGCAGGCCGGGGAGATCAGAGCGCAACTCGCATTGAAGGGGACGCCCATCGGTCCCTACGATGTGTTGATCGCCGGACAGGCCAAGGCGCGCAAGCTGACGCTCGTCACGCACGACACCACGGAGTTCCAACGCGTGCCGGGATTGAAGGTGGAGGACTGGAAGGGAGCGACATCGTCGCCGCCTGCAGCGTTCAAGTCTCAGAAGTCGTCGGCCAAGCCTCGCTCCGGATAATTGGCGCGCCTTCCCGCAGCGCTTCGTACACGAATGTTCGCAACGCCATCTGCGTCAATAAGTGGGCGAGGCTGGTGAGCCGAACGTTCGCCGGTTGGAACCCACTGCTGAACTGGTTGCGTCAACTCGATCGGCTCCGAACCGCGGCATAGCCGTGTGACACACCGGTAGCGGCGTTTCGACTACTACTCGCGGAACGTGATTTCCTTGGCGGCCGTGACCGGCTGCTGCAAGAGGCCTACCTCAGGCAGGCCGCATGAGCGTTCAACAGGCTCATGCGCTGAGCGCTCGAACCGCCGGACGATCGGCTGGAGTGGGCAGGCGAAGGGCACTCGCCGGCAGAGTGACGACGGCGACCGTGTTACCCGTCATATCGAAGAACTCGACCGAGTAGCCTTCGCCGGGACACTGGGCGCGCCGTGCCGCTCCACGACTGTGCCGACGTCGCCGGCACGGAGTCCGCGCCCGGTGACGTCGCGGGTCAGGATCACGTCGCCGTACATGTCGACAGGCATCCGCGCTTGGTTGCCTTTGCGGCTCAGCGCGACGCCTTGGCGCGCCGTTGAACGGTGGCCCCGGTCGTGCGAGGTCGACCGCCGAGCCGGCCATTGGTTCGCGAGGCGCGTGCCTTCGTGGCGCTCCGATGGGCCCCCACCAGGGCAGCAACGCCGACGATATCAACCTTCTTTCCGCTGTCGGAGAAGCGTGCCACGCGGACCCGTGCATCTGGCCGACTGGCCGGGTGTGCGTTCAGGTACTCCGTCAACACCGCGCGGATGGCGCGCTCTGCCTTGGCATGGGTCTCGGCCGCAGCATAGACGGGCAATCCCGGTACGTAGGCGCTCACGGCGCCGCTATCTTCAGTTTCAAGCACGATCGGATAGAGCATTGTCATTCGACACCCGCCTCGCGCAGGATGCGATTACCGAGCCGCCCGGCATCCTTCTTCGTGTGAACGGCGACCCAGACTTCCTTGCCGGACGTGGGATGTTTCAATAGCAGGTGGCTGCCTTTCCCGGACCTGACCTCGACGAATCCTGCAGCCTTCAACTTGCGGATCACCTCGGCCCATGTCACCTCGTGATCGTAAACCTATCGATAGGTTTAGTCAATGCGGCGAACTGGTGGTCGGGATCGATGGGTTCGATTCCTATCTGCGGTCGCAGCAGTGATCGCCCGCAAGTTCTTGATGGTGTTGGACGAGTGAAATGGCGAGCGGATTTTCACGAGTTGGAACCGGATTCACGAATGGCTGAGGCAGGTCGATAGCGTCAGGCTGGCGGCGTAAGCTGATTGGGCCGACACGAAAGCGCCATTTACTTCAACCCGAGCTTCTTGCCGGCCGAGAGCAGTTCAATCGACTCACGAATACGCCTTTCCCGAGTCTCGGGTCGCTTGGCGATGTGAATCCACACGACGAAATGGCGCCGGTACGTCGGGGCAAGCGTCTGAAAGTGTTGCCAGGCCCTGACGTTAGTCTTGAATGCTTTTGCAATGTAGGCAGGCAACTCGGGGATCGCCGGTTTCGGGGCATAGATGTTTCGCGTGGGAGCCGCAGCCAGGCCGGGCGCGGCGAGTAGGCCATCCGCCTTGAGTTGATTCCAGCGCCGTCGGTTGATCTCCGACCACTTGCTCTCCGGCTTGCGCGGCGTGACTTTGATCGCGTAGCAGTCGTCGTCCAGGCGCTTGATCAGACTGTCGACCCACCCGAAGCAGAGCGCCTCGCGCACGAGGTCTTCATAGGACATCGCCTTGACGCCGGCGTGTTGCTTATGCCGGACGAGCCAGATCCCCGGAATCGAGGCGTGGTTTTTCGCCAACCAGGCGCGCCATTGTTGCCGCGTTCGAACATCAACCGTGATGAGGGCTGCCGTCATACGACCTATATCCGAGCTCCGTGAGAATTGGTCTACACACTTGGTGGCTTCGGCCGCGCCTGCACATGAGATGACTTGCGAACGGTCTCATCCGACGGAGACCTGGTAGTCATAAAGCATCGGTGGCTCTTTGCCGAGCAGTCGCAAATACGTGTACAACTGCCCGCGATGGTGCCAATGTTCGTCGTAGGCGAACACCAGATATTGCCAGGCCGGATACGTTCCGAATGGCGAATTCACGGGGCGCACGACATCGTCTTCTGACATCGCTCTGAAGATACGTTCGGCGGCGTCGTGACACGCGCGAGCGTATCCGATGGCGTCAGCTACCGTCGCCAGCGCGCTGACGGCGGCCGTCCTGGATGGGTCCTCGGGATTCGACCGGTTTGCCAGCTCCATTGTGAACGAGCCGTCTCGCGCAGCCTCCGCCAACGCTTGTTCCTGACCATAGATGTGAAATACAAGTTCCCGTGGCGTTCGCATCCCGGGCTTCGGGCGGAAGTCGAGCTCGTTATCGGCCAACGCCTCGATGGCTCGAAGTGTGATTCCGTGCACCAGGTTGAAGAAGTCCCGTTTGTCCAGCAATTGCTGTCTGGTCATGCGCTCCTCGACTCTTTGGTCAGGCCACAACGCCGCCCCTGGCTGGGCTAACAAATACCTTCGGGGTAGTTCTTCGCCAACAAGTGCGCGATTGTCGCCGCGTTCGAACGCCCGTGGAGAGGGCTGGGGTCATGTGACTGGCCTCGGATCTCCGTTGGGATTGGTCTACGCACCTGGTGGCTTCGGCTGCGCCTGCACGTACGACCAATGGCTGTGGATAATCTTCCATTTCCCGTCAATCCGACCGTAGACTTCTGTCGAATTCCAGCGAGCCAGCACGCTTTCCGGTCGATCCGGCAGTTTTCCATAGTTGACAAGGTTGAACGTCAAGACCGCGACATCGCCCTGGCGCTGTACCTTCGGCTCAATCATTTCGTAGCGTGGGTCAGTGAATGGGAGTTTGAGACTCTTCATCGGCATCAACCGCATCTGCAGCGCTTCCCGGCCATCGACGCGTCTTTCCGTAAACGGATCGAAATACGTGACCTCTGCGGCTTGGATGTCCAAGTAGCCCTCAGGGTCCAACCGAATCCACCGGTCAAGCGCAGAACGCTCCAGGGCGACGAGCTCTTCTAGCAAGCGATCCACGGAACCTCCGCTGTCCTGAGCGGGCATCGCGCAGGACGCAATGAGTCCACACGACAGAACAAAGACCGTCAGACGGATCGCCTCTCGCATCGTCCCCCCTTCGTACTACACAGCGCGATCGGCGTCGCCCGTACGCCTGGCGCGGCAGAGAATTCCACCGGCCAATGCCGCGAGTGGGCCGAGGATCAGGAAGGCAAGCCCGTACCAAAGCGATGCGCCGCCGCTCATCGTCATCATCAGGACAGCAACGACGATCATCACAATTGCAGCCATCACAGTTGCCGCTCCGGGGCGAATCCATGTGGCGAAATATCCGCCGATCACCATCGTTGCAAGACCGACCACCAGGCTGGTGACCGTGAAGACGGGTGCGTCTGGTGTAAGCAGTTTCGAGATGGCCACGGTTCCGGCAAACTCGAGCGCTCCAGCGGCGATGTAAGCACCGACAGCAACACCCAACGTCGGGAGCCAGCGTCCGCGACTAACTGAGTCCCAGACCATTCGCGGAATGGATCGACAGGCTTGGCCCCAGTACCAACGGGAAACCATCCACGGTGTGGTCGATCGCGCACGTAGTTCGTACTCTTCGATCAAGTCGCCCAATATCGCTTCCCGGTCTTTCTCAGGCAGAACACGTTGGAGGAGCCATGTGGCCGTTGGTGAAGGGGAGTGCTGGCTCACGTCGTTCTCCAACGCCCCGCTAACCCAAGTGTCATCTTGCGAATGGCTTCCTGAGATGCGCGCAACGCTCGCTCACCGTCAGCTTCAATTCGAAAAAGACGTTTCGCTCGGCCACCGCGCTCCGCAGTGGGCTCGCCCAAGAGCGAGCTGACATAGCCTTTTGCCTGGAGCCGCTCCAAGGTCGTGTAGACAGCGCCGATGGAAATGTTGCGGCCGGTGCGCTCCTCGATCTCCCGACGCACCGTCATTCCATACGCGTTCGACTGAAGCTGGATCAATGCGAGAAGGACGATGTGCTCCAGCGAGCCTAGAAGGTCTCCGCGCGGCATTTGTTTTACACAGTAAAATAAAATCTGTTGACCGTCAATAGAAGATGGCGAGCGAGGAATCGACGCCGCCAGCGACAAGCGCTATGTCCGGTGCGCCGGCAGGGACGGTTCAGGCGCTGAGGGCGCGAACGGCGGGACGATCGGCTGGTGTGGACAGGCGAAGGGCGCTCGCCGGCAGCGTGACCACGGCCACAGTGTTGCCGGTCATGTCGAAAAATTCGACCGAATAGCCTTCCTCGGGAACACCCGACACGACGTGCCGCTCCACGACCGTGCCGACATCGCCAGCACGCAGCCCACGCTCGGGGACGTCGCGGGTCAGGATCACGTCGCCGTACATGTCGAAGGGTATGTCCTACCTCGGATACATGGTAATGAATCGGGGCATGTCGGTGCCAGTGTCCACCTGCCAGACCGAACAGAACCGGACGGTCCTTCCGCTGGGCGTCTTAATCGGCCCCTCAATCTCGTACACGACGCCGAACGCGCTCTCATGCGTGCGGGTCACCCGGCACGCCGAAGCGTACGCCGTGCTTTGGTTGGTTTTCTGAGTCTGCGCACGACCGCCGGCGGGAGCTTTACTGCAACGAACAGATCGGAAGGGTAGATGTAGTCCTCGCCAGATTCATCGACGATGCGAATGTAACCCTCCCGAGCGGCCTCGCGGTCCGGGAGGACCTGATAGAGCTTTCGAGCTTCCAGATCCTCCGCGTCTTCAACGCACAGTGCATACGAAGTCGATTGCTGAACTCTCATGATCGTCAATCCAGGAAGCGCTTGATCTTCAATCCCTTCTTGCCTACGCCGTGAGCCTCGTACCAGTGGATCTCAGCCCGCCGAACCGATCCGTTCACAAGTCGAACGGTAGCATCCCCCTTGAGTTTCCGCCAGCGTCTGCCGCCGTATCGCTTCCGCAGATTCTTCAGTCGCCTGATGCCGCGTCCTGTGGCGATGACCTGGATGTTCGTGATATCGCCAACGATTTCAAACACGGAAGCCTGCGCCTACCGCCGGCGGGCCAGGAGATGATCGCGCACGCCGGTTGGGTCGAAGCGCCGCCCGTTCTCCTCGCGGACCTGCGCAGCTTCTCGCTGCTGTTGTACGAGGTACGCCCTGACCTCCGACTGGTGACGCAGGTAGTAGGCGATGACGTAGTACACATCCGCCAAGTTGACCGAGGGGTACTGCTGGACGACCTCCTCCGCAGTCGCGCCGGCGTCGAACGCGGCTACCACGGTGTCGAGGGTTACCCGGGTGCCACCGACGCGGATGACGGCATCAGCATCCATCTGAATCGGAACCCGCTCGGACGGAACGTGCAGTTCCATGAGGCCAGCGTAGGGGGACTTCAAGGGGCTGTCAACCTTTCTGTCTCGAGCCGTCCACTGTCCGGATGGAATGCTGAACTCGCACGTTCCTTTCGCAGACGGACCTGCGGGACTCACCCTGGTCGCCGCTTCGGAGAGGGGTTGAGAAGGGGGAACGCAGAGGGGAACGCGGGGTTGTACGGAGTGTTCCCCCTTTCGGCGGATCGGCATGAGTGGCCGAGTTGCGAAGATACCAACTCTCCGCCGCACCAGGGGCGTTCCTAGCCTTCGATGCCGGCAATGCTTGCAGGCGCCGACGACGGGCGGCGGTTTCTGCCGCCCGAGCCTGCGGTCGTCGTCCGGGATCGAGCGCCACAATGCGGCGGGGGCGTGAGCCCGACCCCCCTCCCAAACGCGGCAAGTGCCCTGCCGCCTGACCCCGGGTCTGGAACGCGGAGGTGTTCCCAGGCCCGTCCTGCGAGGTCGCTCACGTCCTGGCTGCTCTTCGTGTGGGAACAGCGTCGGACTGAAGCGAAGGACCGGACGACGGAACAGCAGCGGCGGGTGAGTGCGATCCAGCAGAAGATGGACAAGCTGGATGAAGCGTTCGTGTGCTCGGAGTCGATCGACCTCACCAGCTACAGCCGGCAGCGCGACAAGCTGCGCGAGGAGCTGACGTTCGCCAAGATCGACCAATCACACCGAGGCGATGGACGAACTCGATGTAGAGGGCATCCTCGCGTTCGGAGAACGCGTTTTGCCACGTGCCGCGGACCTGTGGGTACAGGCCTCGCTGAATCAGAAACAGCGCCTCCAACAGTTGTTTCTACCGGAAGGAATCGCGTACGACGGAAATCGATTCAATCGAACCGCCGCAACGGCGCCACTTTTCAACTACTTGGCGCCGGGTGAGAGTGCTGAGGAAAGTTTGGTGAGCCGCGTAGGAATCGAACCTACAACCCGCAGATTAAGAGTCTGCTGCTCTGCCAATTGAGCTAGCGGCCCACGGTGGGGTGCGTGCCCGGGCGGGCAACAACTAAATATATCATAGGGGTGGAGGAGATCTGAATGCCCGCTCGCCGTCGCGGCACGGCCGCGCTCGCCCGTGCCCTCGTCGTTCATCCGCTCACGCTCGCCCTTCCGCTCGCCCTCGCCGCGTGCGCGCCGCCGGGGCCCAGCCCCAACGAGATCGACCTGGCCGACGAAGGCATGAAACACGGCGCGGCCGCCGCCCGCGGCCTGATCACCATCGCGCTTGACGAGGTCAAGATCGGCAGGTCGATCGGCGACGACAGGACGATCCAGGACGAGGCGGACTCGTTCCAGCACGGCGACACGATCTACGCGTCCATCCGCGTGAGCGGCGCCGCGAACAGCGGGCTCGTGCGCGCCATGTGGAGCGACGAGCGAGGACAGATGGTGCAGGACGACACCCGCATCGTGTCGCCGTCGCGCGGCGACCTCGTCGCCCTCCGTCTGTCGAAGCCGCAGGAACTCGCCGGCGGCCGCTACCGCCTCGACGTGTTCCTCGACAACAAGCCTGCCGGGGCGAAGACGTTCTCCGTCGAGGGCACGCGCGCGGGGGAGGCGGGCGCCGGAACGGGCGCAGCCACCCCCACAAATCATTAAGAAACTCCACCGGATTTGACTGGCAGGGGCGCGTGGCCTACAGTCATGGCTCTCCTCGACAACCTGGAAGACCCGTGGCAGGCAACCGATCCGTGGTGCTCGTCTCGAACCATCAGGACACGGCGGAGCTGTACGCGCTTGCGCTCGAAGCCGCCGGCTTCGCGGTGGCGTGCGCACCGGACGTCGCGGCAGCCCTCGCGCTCATCGACACCATTCCGCCCGCCGCCATCATCGTCCATTTCCTGCCGCGCAACGACCCGGCGGCGATCGGCGCGCTGCTGCGGCAGGGGAGGCCAGCCACCGTGCTCATCGGGCTGTTTTCAATCCATCTTCCGGTGGCGACGCTCCAAGAAGTGCTCGCCTCTTTCGACGATGTCGCGCTGATTCCCTGCTCCCCCGACACGCTCGTGTCGCGGTTGCTCCGGCTCGAAGAAATCAAGCAGCGGCAGCAATCGGCCTAGCATCGAGATCCAGGGGCGGATCTGCTATGCTTCTGGATTGTGCGCCCGTAGCTCAGATGGATAGAGCGCCGGGCTTCGAACCCGTAGGTCGGGGGTTCAAATCCCTCCGGGCGCGCCAAAGCGAAATGAGAATTTGAGAACGCGCCCGTAGCTCAGCTGGATAGAGCGTCGGCCTCCGGAGCCGAAGGCCACAGGTTCGAATCCTGTCGGGCGCGCCACTTTCTTCGAAGTGCTCTGCTTGCGACTCCGCCATCGCGACGATTCGTTCCGCACAACCCGGAAACACTTCGTTGTACTGCGCCAGCATCGCCGGCGGGGGCAACGGTCCTGTGAACCGAGCGCTCGCGGCGGTGATCGAAATCTGTCGCTGCTGGGGTGGCTGGTGAACCGGCGAATCCGTCGGTGGGTTGGGGTTTTGGCCTAGACGCCGTTGTCTATTCCGTCTCGACAAGCTCGGACACTTGCTGCGGGACTTCCGGCTCGCCCGCAACGACGTCTGCAGCCACCACTAGAGTGGCGCCGACAGTACGCCAATCGGCGTAGAGCGCACGCGCATCGGCCATCACTTCATTGGGACTCTCGTTATAGGAATCGAATGTAGCCCCAAGGTCCAGCGTCCGAGCGACGCCCGACAATACCGACGGCCGTGCAAAAAGAAACTCTGATCCCACGAGGTGATTGTTGTCCGGAAGTCCCAATGAGTCAAACCGAGCAGAACTCCCGAGAACACCCGACAGGTCGACGGGCGCGGGGCACTGAAACGTGGCACCCTGCCGGTAAAGTCATGGAGGATGAGGGGATCCACTGGACATCGGCAGGGCCGCGGGTCATCCTCACGGCAGTTCTGCTGATTGGCGTCGCCGCGCTGGTTGCGGTGCTGGTACCCGCGCGCGCCGCCACACGCGTCGACCCGCTCCTGGTCCTGCGGGCGGACTCACCGACGCTCGACCTGCTCCCTATGTCATCCCTCAGCGTTGACAGCGCCGCGGCCGCCGTGGTCCGCTAGAGCTTCCATGACGACCGCTTCGAACAGCCCCGCGCGTGCAGGTGCCATCCGCCGCGTGGTGTCGTTCGTTTCGGCGCCGGTTCCGGCGATGACGATCCCCGCCACGACCACCATCGGCCTGGGCCCGACCCCGGGTCGCGGTGCAGGGGTGATGTAGCCGAAGCGGTTCAGGAGAGATTCAGCAGGGGCCATCACCGACACGAAGGTGATGGCCCTTTTTTTTTGATCGACGGGAGTGCGCTCAACGTGACTTCAAACCGGGAATCCTCTGGACACTGCACACGCGTCGCGCTGCTCGGTTTCGGGACCGTCGGACAGGCGGTCGCGCGGATCCTCTGCAGCGGTGAAGTGCCGGGCGTGCGGCTCACGCATATCTTCAACCGGAACGTCGCGCGCAAACGCGCCGACTGGGTCCCCTCGTCCGTCCGTTGGACCGAGTCGCCCGACGACGTCCTGACGTCTGATGCCGACATCGTCATTGAAGTCGTCGGCGGGCTGAGCCCGGCCTACGACTGGGTGCGCGGCGCCATCATGGCGGGCAAGTCGGTGGTCACCGCCAATAAACAATTGATGGCGCATCGCGGCGTCGAGCTGCTCGACCTGGCCCGCTCGCGCGGGCTCGAAGTGCGCTTCGAGGCCTCGGTTGCCGGCGGCATCCCCGTGCTGCGCGCGCTGCAGGAAGGGCTCGCCGGCGACCGCCTGGTGGAGGTCCGCGGCATCCTGAACGGCACGTGCAACTACATCCTGAGCCGGATGCAGAGCGGGCCGATTTCATTTGCCGACGCGCTCGCCGAGGCGCAGCGCGCAGGGTATGCCGAGACGGACCCGACCGAGGATGTCGACGGCGCGGACGCGGCGGCCAAGCTGGCGATCATCGCCGCCGTCGGCCTGCGGCGGCCGGTGCGCGTCACCGACGTGGCCACACGATCCATCAGGCCGATCGAGCCGGTGGACTTCGAATACGCGCGCGGGCTCGGGTGCACGATCCGCCAGATCGCGCGCGCGTCGGCCGAGGAGAACGGCGCGGTGTTCGCCGCCGTGCGCCCCGCGCTGGTGCCGCTCGCCTCCAGCTTCGGGCGGAACGAAGGGAGCCAGAACCTCGTCACCGTGCGCGGCGTCTTCGGCGGCGAAACCTCGTTCTCCGGCTCCGGCGCCGGCGGATCGCCGACGGCGGTGGCCGTCGTGTCCGACGTGCTCTCGGTCCGCCGCGCGCTCGTCGCGCCGGCATCCGGCGCCTCCGCGACGCCGGCCCCCGCACCGTTTCACGACGTGAGCGGCGACTTCGTCGCCCCGCATTACGTCCGCTTCATCGTCAACGACAAGCCGGGCATCCTGGCCTCGGTGGCCGCCGCGTACGCGCGGCACGGCATCAACATCGACGGCGTGCTGCAGCTCCCCAGGTTCCCGAAGGATCGCCTGCCGTTTGTCACCACGCTCGAGGAATGCTCCGAGTCGGTGCTCGACCGCGCTCTTGCCGAGGTGGCGCAGGGGGACTACCATGTGCAGCCGCCGCTCGCGCTGCCCATGTTTTCCTGACGCCCATGAAGCCTGCTGCATCTTCCGGCGGTTCCGCGTCCCACGGCTTTTCCGAGGTGGTCGAGGCCGAGGGGCACCTCATCGACTCGCAGATCCTGAACGTCGTGTTCGACACGGTGGTCAAGCGCGACGGCGCGTTCGACGTGCTCAAGTTCACGATCGGCCGCTCCAACGAAGAGCCGTCGTTCATCTCGATGCGGGTGTCGGCGCCGAGCGGCGAGGCGCTGGCCGAGATGCTCGAGGAGCTGGTGGCGCTCGGCTGCCGTCTTGCCGACCAGTACGACGCGGTGGTCAGGCCCGCGGATCGCGACGGCTGCGTGCCGGACGATTTCTACTCGACGACCAACCACCGGACGTTCATCCGCCACGATGGACAGTGGATCCCGGTCGATCGCCAGCGCATGGACGCCGTGATCGTGGTCGAGCAGGAGCGCGCGGCGTGCCGGAAGCTGCGCGACGTGAAGAAAGGGGACCGCGTGGTCTGCGGCGTGGCCGGCGTCCGGGTGATCCCGGAATTCCAGGAGCGCGATCGCCACGGGTTCGCCTTCATGACCAACGAGATCTCATCGGAGCGCCGCGTCGAGGTCGGCGTGTCGCGCATCGCATCGATGATGCGCGAGATCAAGGCTGCCGGCGGGCGGATCGTCGTCGTCGCCGGCCCGGTGGTCGTCCACACGGGCGGCTCGCCGCACTTCCGGGAGCTGATCCGCTCGGGGTACGTCGACGCGCTGCTGACCGGCAACGCGCTCGCGGTGCACGACGTGGAGCAGGCCCTCTTTGGCACCTCGCTCGGCGTCGATTTCGAGACCGGCAAGGCGATCGAAGGGGGCCACCGCAACCACATGCGCGCCATCAACGCGATCTGCCGCGCCGGAGGCCTGCGGGAAGCGGTGGAGCAGGGCGTGCTCAGGTCCGGCGTGATGTACGAATGCATCCGCCACGGCGTTGACTACGTCCTCGCGGGCAGCATTCGCGACGACGGGCCGCTCCCCGACACGATCATGGATGTGCGCGCCGCGCAGGATTGCTACGCCGCGGCGCTCGAGAACGCCAGGATGGTGCTCGCCCTGTCGACGATGCTCCACGGCATCGGCGTGGGAAACATGCTGCCGTCCTGGGTGAAGATGGTCTGCGTGGATATCAACCCGGCGGTCGTGACCAAGCTGGCCGACCGCGGCTCCTCGCAGACCATCGGAATCGTGACGGACGTGGGGCTCTTCCTGCACCGGCTTGCGAGGGGGCTGCGGGACTGACCCCGGCCGCTGTCAGGTTTCGAGCGGGTTCCTCGCAAAGCAGAGTTCTTCAACGATACGCCCGCCGATCAGGTGTTCCTGGATGATGCGCTCCGCATTTTCCGGCGTCACGTGGCGGTACCACGCGCCCTCGGGGTAGACGACGGCGATCGGCCCCTCGGTGCAGATCCGAAGGCACCGGCAGCGCGTGCGGTAGCACGGGCCGCTCGCCCCGGCGATGTTGAGCTCCTTCATCCTTTTCTTGACGTACGTCCACGCGGCTTCGCCCCCTTCTTCGTCCACGCAGTCGGGACCCGTACAGAGGAAAAGGTGCCGCTTCAGCTGTCCGACGCCAAACGCCGCGGCCGCCTGTCCGGCCGAGGCGTGCTGCTCCTTCTTGCCCACGGATCCATCCTATCGCAGGGTGGCATCCGCGTTGCTGCTCGTCCGATGACAAGGAGGCCTCGATGGCTGATCCGCGCAACCGGAGCATGGGACAGGACCGCGAGGAACGAAGCGACAGCGACGAGAACGTCACGGGCCGCGCGTCGGAGGGGGATGCGGACGAGTTCGAAGACACCGAAGACCTCGAGAAGGACGAAGAGGATCTGAACGAGAGCAATCGCTAGGATCGTCGCGTTCGATCGCCGGGCCCGCCGCGACGGGGCGGCCGCCCGGTCTTTCCGTTCACCGGCGAATCACGCCTCCCAGCACCTGTACCAGCGTCTCGGGCGAGACCGGCTTGCCCAGATGGTCGTCGAAGCCCGCCTCGAGCGCCTGCTGCCGATCCTCGGGCGACGCGTAGCCGGTCAGCGCCACTGCCGGCGTGGCGAGCCCCTTCTCCCTGATCTTCGTCATCAACGTGTAACCGTCCATCTGCGGCAGCCCCACGTCGGCCACGACCGCGTCGTGCTCCATCTCGTCGAGCTTCTTGAGCGCCACCGCCGCGTTCACGGCCGGCGTGACGTCCGCTCCACATTGCTCCAGCAGCAGCGTCATCATCTCGCGCGAGTCCGCATCGTCTTCGACGAGGAGCAGCCGCACGCCCTCGAGCGGCCGATCGTCATCGCCGATCGCGGTCTGTTCCTGCTGCACGGCGGAGGAGACGACGTCTTGGCTCGCCGCGGGAAGATCGACGGCGAAGGTGGACCCGAGCCCGAGGCCGGGGCTCGCCGCGGCGATGCGCCCGCCGTGGGCGTCCACGAGGTGTCGCGTGATCGCGAGACCCAGCCCGAGCCCGCCGAGCCCCTTCGCGTTCGCCGCGCGCGCTGCGCCTCCTCGTAGAGCGCGGCCATGCGCGCGTTGGATGCGCGGAGCCCCTCCTCCGCGCGCCGCCAGCGCAGCGCCGCCTTGACGTGCGCGACCAGCTCGGCGGGCGCCAGCGGCTCGGCCAGGTAAGTGTCGGCCCCCATGTTCATCGCCTGCACCTTCGTCTCGAGCGCGTGCGACGTGGCTGACACCTGCAGCACGGGGATCGCCTCGGTGCCGGGGTCTTCCTTGATGCGCCGGCACACCTCGATGCCGAGCATGTCCGGCAGGTGCTGATCGAGAAGGATGAGGTCGCGGCGGTGGTCGCGGACGAGCGCAGCGCCTCGCTGCCGCTCGCGGCCTCGAGGACCGTGAACCCCGCGTCGCGCAGCACGCGGCTCCGCGCGTAGCGTGCGGGAAGGTAATCGTCGACGTTCAGGACGATTGCATTGTGCATTCTGGGACGGGCTTACATTCCGACGAGCTGCGTGGCGCGCGTCACGGCGTCGCGCAGCGCGGACGCGCCGTCGGCCGATGCCTGGTTTTTCGTGACGATCTGCACCACGCGCTCCCCGAGGCCCTCGCGCGCGGGGGCATCCACCATCGACGTGTGGATCACGACGGGAATGTGCTGCGTCGCGGGGTCGTCGGCGAGCTGCTGCAGCACCTCGAACCCCGACGCGTCGGGCATCAACATCGAGCAGGTCGTCGACCAGCTCCGACAGATCCTCGGCCGCGCGCTGGATGAGCGACACCTGGATCTGCTGCTCCCCCGTCAGGTCGCCGTCCGTGCGGTCGAGGAGGATCTGCGTGAGCGCGCGCATCGAGTTGAGCGGCGTCCTGAACTCGTGGCTCATGTTCGACAGGAACCGCGATTTCATCTCGTCGGCCCGCCGCAGCGAGTCCGCGCGCTCGTCGAGCTCCGCGTACAGCGCGACCACCCCGCGGTTCGTGTCTTCCAGCTCCGCGTTGAGGCGCGACAGCTCCTCCTGGCGCCGGCGCAGTTCTTCGAGCGCGCGGACCAGTTCCTGGTTCTGCTGCTGCAGCTCGTTGTACGCCGTGCGCGGCGACGCGTGGGCGAGCGCATCCGCGATCTTCCGGACGTCGGCCGCCTTCAGCGCGTTGCCCCGCGCCGGCAGCAGCTTGGACATCGAGATCGTCGTGCCCGTGCCGCGCCCGGAGTCGACCCGGAACTGGTCCATGAGGCGGCGCGAGCCGATGATGCCCAGCCCCATGCCGGTGGAGGACACGCACCGCCCCTGCAGGATGTCTTCCGCGCGCTCGATCCCGGGACCGGCGTCGGACACGACGACGGTGAGCATCTGCGGGCGGCGCTCGCGGTCGATCGCGAACTCGACGCGCCCGCCGCCGCCGTACGCGAGCGCGTTGCGGGCGATCTCGGACACGGCCGTGGCGATTCGCGTCTGGTCCTGCGCGTCGAACCCGACGAGTTCCGCGATCTCCCGCGCGCGCTGCCGCGCCAGCACGACGTCCGGCTCGTGCTGAATCCTCAGCGACATGATCGGGAGGGCCATCGGGCTCACGGAGCGATCCCGTCCCCGCCGGCATGGCCCGGTGCCGCGCGGGCCACGACGACCGTCGCGTCGTCGCGGCCGAGGTCGCGCAGCAGCACGGCCGCAATCACGAGCGGGTGCCGCCCCCTCAGGCCGGGGTACGCGGCGAGCGACCAGTGGGCGCTCGCGCCGTCGCTGTGCATGACCAGCACGTCAGTAGGGCTCCACGGGTAGGCGAAATCCTGCAAACGGCGGACCTGATGGCCCAGGGTCCCGTGCCGGGAGACCGGGTGCCTCGGCGACGCGTCGGTCTCGATGGTCGCGGCGATGTTCCCGACCCCCGCGTAGGTGAGCGTGCCGCGGCCGTGGTCGATCCGCGCGATCGCCGCCGCCCCGCGCGTCTTCAGCAGCGCGCGATGGACGCGATCGAGCACCTCGACAGGCGAGTCGAGCGGCGACTGCTGGAACACCGTCACCGCTTCGTTGGCGGCATCCGCGGCGGTCTCGCCGTGCCCCAGGCCGTCGGCCACGAGGATCGTCGTCGCGCCGCCGCCGGCCGCCCACGTCCAGTTGTCGCCGCAGGCGTGCTGCCCCTTCTTGCGCAGCGACAGCCCGGCCACCTGCAGGCGATCCGGGGGATCGAGGACCGCGTTGGTCGCGGCGATGCGCGAGAGGATCACCGTGCCGCGCCCGGGGCGCGAGTACGCGTCGAACTCGCTCGACTGCCGCACGATCGCCCCCAACCCGTTCCCCGCCGTGCCGGCGGTCGTGTAGCCGTCGCGAAGGCACTCGGCCAGGTTCGCCATGCCGCGTCCCCGATCGACCGCCAGCAGGTCGAGCACGGGCAACTGCGGCGTCCCCCCCGCGCGGACAATCAGCTCGCCGCCGGGCGCGTGCTTCACCAGGTTGGTGGCCGCTTCGGTGGCGACGATCGCCGCGCGCCCGGCGTCGGTCTCCGACAGGCCGCTGTCGTGGGCCACCATCCGTACGAGCCGGCGCGCTTCGGCGACGCCGCTCGGATCCGAGACACCGATGGAAAACGCTATCATAGATTAGGCTGTCGCCGCGGCACGGTTTGCCCTTGCCGCAGCCCGTTGACGCCGACGCGGCTCGTCTCCGCCGTCGACCACCTTCTCTCGGCGGACGGGATTCACTGGCCGCCGTACTTCTTCAGCACCGCGTGGAGATCGGCGGGCTTCCCCGTGCGGAGTCCTGCCCACAGGTCTCCCTTCTCCCTGAATCTGGCGGGCGCGGTGCGCACGGTGAAGTCGCGCGGGTCGACGCCGGCGTCAACCTCCCGCCATTCGAGCGGGGTCGAGACGCCGGCGAAGGTGCTCGCGCGCGCGCTGTAGGCGGTCGCGAGTGTCTTGCCGAGGATGTTCTGCAGGTAATCGACGTAGACGGTCCCGCGCGGCCGCGCGCGGACGGCGCGCTCGACGGTGGCGGCCTTCGGGTGCCGCGTCGCGACCATTGTGGCGACGATCTGGCAGAGCAGCTGGCCGGATTCGTACGACGTGTGCGGCGGCAGCGGGATGTAGATGTGCAGGCCGCTCGCGCCCGACGTCTTCGGATAGCCGGGGATCCCGACCCGCTGCAACTCGTCGCGCACCCAGCGCGCCACGTCGAGGACGCGCGCGAACGTCGCGTCATCCGCCGGATCGAGATCGATGGCCGCGTAATCGGCGTCGAGCGGCGACTGCACGCGCGAGAACCACGGGTCCTGCGAGATCGCGGCAATCTGCGTCATGTACAGGAGCGTCGTGAGCGATCCGCCGACGAAGCGCCGCGCGCCCGCCTCGCCGATCGGATCGACCTCGTCGGGCAATGCCTCGATTCGCACGCCGGCCGGCGGCTGCTCGCGGCGCTGCTGCTGCTGATAGAACGCCTGCCCCTCGATGCCGTTCGGAAACCGTTTCATCACGAGCGGGCGATCCTGCACGGCGGGGAGCAGGTACGGCGAGACCTCGACGTAGTAGCGCAGCAGCTCCCCCTTGGTGATCGTCCCCTGCGGCCAGAAGACTTTCGACAGGTTCGTGACACCCACGCGGTCGCCGTTCGGGAGTTCGACGGTGCCGTCCTCGCGGGAGGATTCAAGTGCCAGCAAGAGGTTCGAGAGGTTCACGACGATCGAACTCGAACCCTTCGAACCCTTCGAACCCTTCGAACCCCTCGAACCCTTCGAACCCCTCGAACCCTCTCTCCCCACCCCCTCCGCCCGCTTGTCATCCCTCAACCCCAGGTACACCGGGTGCCGCAGCTTTCCCTCCGACGTCCACTCGCTGAACTTCACCTCCGCGACCAGGTCCGGGCGCACCCAGTGCGCCGGCTCGTTCGTTTTCACGCGCGCCGCGAACGGCGACTCGCGCGTCTCGCGCGCCTTCAGCAGCGCATGGACGCGCGCCAGCTCCTTCTGATCGAACCCCGTGCCCATGTGCCCGACGTACTGGAGCGCGCCGGCATCGTCGTACACGCCAAGCAGCAGCGCGCCGAAGTGCGTTCGCGTCCGGCGCGGCTCGGTCCAGCCGCCCACGACAAACTCCTGGCGCTTGACCAGTTTGAGCTTGCGCCAGGCCGGGCTGCGGCGGCCGCTCTGGTACGGCGATCGGACGTCTTTCGCGATCAGTCCCTCCCATCCTTCTTTACTCGCGCGCTCGTACAGCGCGCGGCCGTCGCCAACGGCCTGCTCGCTGATGCGCACGCGAGCGTCGCGGAGTCGCATCATCCGTGCCTCGAGCTTCGCGCGCCGCTCGCCAAGGGGCAGGGGGCGCAGATCGGTGGCGCCGTCGCGCAGGATGTCGAACGCGATGAACGCCGTGGGCGCGGCGCCGCTGGCGCCGGCGATGTCGGTCGAGCCGATGAGGTGGATCCGCCCCTGCAGCTTCTGAAAGCCCGCGGGATTCCCCCGCGCGTCGAGCGCGACGATCTCGCCGTCCAGCACGACCGGCTTCCCGAACGCGCGCGCGACACGGGCGAGCGCTGTAGCGATATCGGGGAATTGAGTAGTTTTTTCGTTGCCGAGGCGCGACCAGAGCCGCACCGATCCCCGCGGATCCAGCTCGGCAATGGCTCGGATGCCGTCGTACTTCGGCTCGTAAACCCAGCCGTCGCCCTGCAGCGGGCCGTCGGCGAGCGTCGCCAGCATCGGGGCGTACGCAGCCGGCGTGCATTTTCGTGCAGCGGGTGTCGCGCGCGGCATGGCCGTCCGATAATAGTGGGACCATGGCCGCGAGACCAACCTGGAAAGGCTTCATCAAGATCAGCCTCGTCAACATCCCCGTCCGCGTGTTTCCCGCGACGGACTCGAAGGCGACGATCTCCTTCAACCAGCTCCATCGCGCGTGCGGGAACCGGATCCAGCAGAAGCGCTGGTGCCCGGCATGCGATGCCGAGGTGCCGATGTCGGACATCGTGAAGGGCTACGAGTTCGAGAAGGGGCGCTACGTCACGATGGACGAGGAGGACATCGCCAAGGCGCGGCCGGAATCCACGCGCGTCATCAACCTGCTGCAGTTTGCGACCGCCGAAGAGATCGATCCGGTTTATGTCGAGCGGCCGTACTACCTGGCGCCGGATGGCCCGATGGCCGCCGAGGCGTTCGCCGTGGTCCGCGAGGGCATGAAAGGGAAGGCCGGGATCGGCAAGCTCGCCCTCTACGGCCGCGAATACCTCGTCGCGGTGCAGCCGAAGGACAAAGGGCTCGTGATGTATACGCTGCGGACGGCGGATGAAGTGCGCAGCATGGATGCGATCGACGAGCTGGGCTCCGTGCCCGCGAAGGTGAAGCCGGAAGAGATCAAGCTCGCCCGGCAGGTGATCGGCACGTTCGAGTCGAAGCTCGATCTGCGCGAGTACAAGGACGAATACCAGGCGGAGCTGCGGCGGATCATCGAGGCCAAAGTCGCGGGGGAGGACGTGGTGGCCACGGCCGAGGAGGCCCCGCCGAAGGTCGTGAACCTGATGGACGCGCTTCGTCAGAGCCTGGACCGCGTGAGCGCCAATAAGAAGAGGACCGCGCAGGCGGGCCTGGAAGCGCCCACGGTACGAACGCGAACAGTGAAGAACGGCGCAAGAAAGCGGGCGCGGGGCTGATGGCGTTGAATGGCGCGCCTTGACGCTTGCGTGTGACGTTGGTCCTCGCCGAAATTGCCGGCGAGGCCACGCATGACAGATCTCACGGAGAGGGAACAGCAGATCGTCGCTCTGCTCGTTCAAGGCAGCCGCAACAAGGACATCGCCCGCCGCTTTGGCACCCGCGAACAGACGGTCAAGAACCAGCTCACGAGGATCTTCGCGAAAACCGGAACCCGAAGCCGGCTCGAGCTGGTGCTGCTGGCGATGAAGAGGGGAGTCGCCGCACCACCGATGCGGCAACGGGTCGCGGCAGGGGAATGGGGTGAGTGACGGGATTTGAACCCGCGACATCCGGAGCCACAGTCCGGCGCTCTACCCCTGAGCTACACTCACCACAAAGACGTGCGACGTGCCACGTGCGACGTGCGACGTGCGACGTGCCACGTGCCACGTGCCGCTGCGAGCACAAATAATAAGTGTAGCACTAGTCCTCGTACGCGGGGAAACCCGCGCCGGCGCCTGAGTGGAGGCGCACCGCCTCCTGGTCGGGGACCTCTAGCAGCTCGCCATCCACGACCCGCGTGCAAATCATGTAGATATGCGAGGCGCGCTGCCCCTTGGCGGAATACATCAACTGGTCCGCCCAGTGGATCAGATCCGCCGCGAGCTTGCGGGCGACGCCGCGGCGCTCGTCCACGGCCCCCAGCCGGAGCACGACGACCCCCACGTCCACCCTCACCGGGCGGTCGGCGAGACGCCGGTCCTCGCGCGTCCAGTCGAACCCCTCCACGGCGTTCTTGAAGCGCGCCGCGATGTGCTCCGCCTCGCTGTGGCCGGGCAGGTCGGGGATCATGAAGCAGTACTCGTCGCCGCCGAAGCGCGCGTGCAGGTCGCGCGCGACCGGCCGCTCCAGCGCCAGCAGGTCCTCGGATCGAATCTGCTCGCCGAGGATCTTCGCCACCCGCTCGATGATGCGGTCGCCCACCGCGTGCCCAAGCGTGTCGTTGTAGGCCTTGAAGCTCGTGATGTCGACCACGCCAATCGCGCACCAGCGCGCGCGCTGCTCGGCGCCGAGGAAGCTCTCCAGGCGCTCCATGAACCAGTCGAAGTTGAGCAGCTTCGTCTTCGGATCGCGGTGGGATCGATCGCTGAGATCCGCAACGACCTCCTCGAAGTACCGGGCGATGGTATTGACGGTGGATTCCTTCTCGCTCAGTTCGCGCTGCAGGTCCGCGAGCTTCTGCGCGAACCCTTCCGAGAGCGCGCGGATGGCCTCTGCCTTTGATTGCTCCAGCAGCTGCCGTTGCTGGGCGACAACGGCATCGACCACGGCGAGCAACTCCGCTTCGGCCGCAGGGCCGAGCGCGAGGTGCCGCTGCACCCAATCTTTCAATTCCGTCGTTGTGCGAGGGATGTGGGCGGACATCGGGCGCGAGTGCCATTTACAAGCTCGATGCCACCGCGGCCGCCCGCGGCCTGAACTGCAGAGGTCACGACAACCCCCACGGGACGCAGGGGACCCCGCGTCCCCTGCGGTTGGGCCGCCCCGCTAGGACAGAAAGAACTCTTGACGCGCACGCGGTCCCCGGCGGTAGAGTTGCCTCCGCCGCTGACCGGAACCTCAAGCTGCAGATGGCTCGTGCGGATGCTCTCCACCGCCCGCTGTTGGCCAGCGCCGAGTGCGTGACGCCCGCGTCCGCCTTGTCTCGCGATCCGTCTACTGCGCCGCTTCGCTCCACCGCCTCACCTCACCGCCACGCCGGAACTGCCGCAACAAAGGGTGGTTCATGAACTCCGCTCGCATCCTGGTGATCGACGACGAATCCGACATGCGTGTGATCCTGCGCGACAACCTGGAGTTCGAGAACTACCGCGTGCTCACGGCCGTCACGGGCGAGGAAGGACTCGAGCTGGGACTCCGCGAGCGTCCCGACGTCGTGCTGCTGGATGTCATGCTGCCGAAGATGACGGGGTACGACGTCTGCAGGCAGTTCCGCGCCCGTGGCTTCACGTCTCCCATCATCATGTTGACCGCCCGCCACGCGGACGTTGACCGGATCACCGGGCTCGACCTCGGCGCAGACGACTACATCGGCAAGCCGTTTTCCGTCGGCGAGATGCTCGCCAGGGTCCGCGTCCAGCTTCGCAGGCGGCACGAGCAGAGCGGTGACCCGTCCGAGGTGTTTCACTTCGGCGATGTGTCGGTCGATCTCCGCAGGCACGCCGTGAAGCGGAACGGCCGGCGCCTGGAGCTGTCATCCCGGGAGTTCCGGTTGCTGGCCTACTTCGTCGCGCGGCGGGGCGAACTGATGACGCGCGAGGAGATCCTCAGCGACGTCTGGGGTTATCGCCACTGTCCCCCGACGCGCACCGTGGACAACTACGTGATGAAGCTTCGGACAAGGCTCGAGGTCGATCCGGCGCACCCGGAGTTCTTCCTGACGGTTTATGGCACGGGGTACCGGCTGGCGGTCCCGCGCGCCGGCGCCGGCGTGAGGCGGAGACAATCCTTTGACAATTGATGACACGAAAGGACGCACCTGCTGGAGTAGTTTCCCCTAGAATCCTCGCGCCGGGCGGCCCCCGCAGGAAACGCGGGCGTCCGCGTCCGTCGAATTGCAAACGGGAGGGGACAGTGAAGAAGACGTCGCGTGCGATCCGCGCCACGGCGCTGACGCTCATGTGGCTGGCAGGCGCCGCCTCCGCTTCGGGGCAGGTCACGACGGCGACGATTCTCGGCACCGTCACGGACACCACCGGCGGCATCCTGCCAGGAGCCACCATTGTCATCAAGAACACCGAAACCGGCCTGACGCGTACGGCCCTCGCCGACTCCTCAGGCCGCTACCGCGAGGCGCAACTGCCGACCGGGACGTACTCGGTCACCGCCTCGCTCGAAGGCTTCGGGTCGCAGGTGCGCGAGAACCTGCGGCTCGCGGTGGGCAGCGAAGTCGTCATGAACTTCACGATGGGCCTCAGTGAGTTGAAGGAGACCGTCGTGGTGTCGGGGGGCGCCCCGATGGTGGAGACGTCGAGCACGGAGGTCTCCGCGCTGGTCGACGAGCGCATGATCCGCTCGCTGCCCCTCAACGCGCGCGACATCCAGCAGCTCGCGGTGCTGCAGCCCGGAGTGCAGCAGAACAACTACCACAATTTCGGCACGCAGATGGTGGTCAGCGGCACGCGGCCGGAGCACAACCGCTTCCTGCTGAACGGCGTCGACATGACGTTCACCTTCACCACCTCGCCGGTGAGCGCCGCCGGGATCGTGATGGGCGTCGAGGCGGTCGAGGAGTTCAAGCTGCTGGTCGGCCAGTACAGCGCCGCGTACGGCGAGAAGGCCGGCGGCGTGATGAACACGGTGACCAAGTCGGGCACGAACAGCTTCCGCGGCACGCTCTACGAGTTCCACCGCAACGACACCTTCGACACGAAGAACTATTTCGATCGGGGGACCAACCCGCCGTTCAACCGCAACCAGTTCGGCGCGTCGACGGGAGGGCCGATCTTCCGGGGCAAGACGTTCTTCTTCTCGAACTACGAGGGCTTCCGCCAGGAGCTCGGCCTCTCGCACCTGGCCATCGTCCCCGATGCCAGGGCGCGTCTTGGGTACCTGCCGGATCGCGCGAACCCCGGCCGCGAACTGTTCGTCGGTGTGAACCCGGTCGTGGCTCCGTACATGGCGCTGATGCCCGTTCCGAACGGACGGACGTTCGGGGACGGAACGGCGGAGTTCTTCAGCAATCCGGAGCAGAACATCGAGGAGGATTTCTTCACGCTGCGCCTCGATCAGCACATGGGCGAGCACAACCAGTTATACGGCGTATACACAGGCGACTGGTCCGAGGAGTTCACGCCGAGCGAGAATCCGACCTTCGCCGAGGCGCGGACCTACGACCGCCACATCGTCAGCGTGCAGAACGTGCACACGTTCGGTTCCACGTTCCTGAATACGACGCGGTTCGGCTACAACAAGACCTGGTATTTCCACCGCACGGACACGACGGTTCCGATCGACCGCTCGCTGTACTTCGTCCCCGAGCCCTTCTTTGCCCCCACCGAGGTGGGGCAATTCGGGCAGGTGTCGATTACCGGGCTCAAGGGACTCGGCGAAGGGCTCACCGGCACCACGATCTCGCCGCGCTGGTTCGACTACCAGATGATGAGCCTCAACACCGACTTCACGTACACGCGGGGCGCGCACTCGTTCCAGTTCGGCGCCGTGTACAAGCGGACGTGGGACGACACCGTGGTCGCCAATCCGGCCGCCCGCGGCCAGTACACGTTCCTGACGCTCCAGAGCTTCCTCCAGGGGCGCCCCAACACGTTCAGCTTCCGCGGCCCCGACGTGGATGCCATCCGCCGCAACTGGCGCAATCAGCTCTTCGGCGTGTACCTCGAGGACAACCTGCGCGCGCGGTCCAACCTGACGATGAACGTCGGCGTCCGGTACGAGATGATGTTCGGCCCGGACGAGCAGGAGGGAAAGATCTCGAACCTGCGCGGCGGGCTGCTCGACCCGGCGCCGACCGTCGGCAAGCCGTACTTCAAGCAGCCGCGCGCGCTCTTCGCGCCGCGCCTGGGCCTGAACTGGGATATGTTCGGCGACGGCACGACCAGCCTGCGCGGCGGCGCCGGCATCTTCTACGACCAGATCAACACCTGGTACTACTTCCTGCAGGGGCCTTCGAACGGGCCGTTCTCGATCGGCATCACGATCCCGAACCCGCCGTTCCCGAACGCGCTCGCGGTCGATCCCGCCAAGTCGCTGCCGGATTTCGGCGCCGTGCAGTACGACGCGAAGGCGCCGACGAAGTACTCGTACGATCTCACGCTGCAGCGGGAGCTTGGCTGGAGCACCGCGATCATGGTGGCGTACGTGGGCTCCCAGAGCCGTTACCTGGGGCGCACCGGCAACCAGAACCTCTTCCAGCCGCAGGTGCTTGGCGACGGGTCGCTCTTCTGGCCGGCCACCGGCGGTCAGCGGCCGAATCCGAACTTCCGCTCGATCTCTATCCTCTCCTTCGACGCGACCTCCTCGTACAACTCGATGCAGGTGACGCTCGATCGCCGGTCCACCAGGGGCCTTGCGATGCGGGCGAACTACACGCTCTCGAGCTGCACCGACGATGCGTCGAACGAGTTCGGCGGCGGCTCGCTGAACGGCGGCGCGTCGCTGCAGTACTCGGGCGACCGATCGTCCAGCCGCGGCCCATGCTCCTTCAACAACCGCCACTCGATGAACATCACGACCACGTGGCAGCTGCCCGGCCGTGACCTGCCCGGCGTCCTCGGGTCCGTGTTCGGCGGATGGGAGTGGAACACCATCACGTCGCTGCGGAGCGGCGTCCCGTTCGAGCTGTCGCTCGGCTACCACAACTCGCGGCAGGGGGAGCTGGGCGCGGGACCGGACCGGCCGAGCTGGGCGCCTGGATGCGACGCCGACAACGCCATCAACGGCCGCCCCGAGCAGTGGTTCAATCCCGAGTGCTTCGTCGCGGCGCCCCCGGGCACGCTCGGCAACGTCGGGTCGCGCGTGCTCACCGGTCCCGGGCTGTTCACGAGCGACTGGTCGTTCTCGAAGTTCTTCGAGATGGGAAGGTCCCGGCGCCTCGAGCTGCGCGCCGAGATCTTCAACGTGTTCAACCGCGCGAACTTTTCGGTCCCGACCGGCCGCACGATCTTCCGTGCGCCGGGACAGCGGGTGGCGTCCGCCGGCGTGATCACCCGCACCATCACGCCGTCGCGGCAGGCGCAGTTCGGCGTGAAGCTCGCGTTCTGAAACAGGGGAGAGGAGTTCCTCATGACCGTAGGTCTCATGCGCGCGCTCGGCCGGCGCGCGCTCGCTGCTTCTGCTGCAATCGCGGTCTCGTGGCCGGCCGCGGTCGTATCGGCCGACCCCGTGCCGAAGAACTTCGCGGCGTCGAACGTCGAGGCGGTCGGCTACAGCGAAATTGACGGCCGGCCCGGCTTCAAGATGTCGATTCGGGAGGTCGGCGGCCGCTGGTATCTCTACATGGGTCACCTGTGGGATCGCGGCTGGACGATCATGGACGTGACCACCCCGGCAACGCCCAAGGTCGTCAAGTTCGTCCCGGGCCCCGACAACACGTGGACCATCCAGATGGAGGTCCACGGCAGCACGATGGTCACCGCGCTCCAGCAGGGGGGCGCCGGCTGGGGCACGGATCCGGACAAGCCCTTCGACGAGGGATTCCTCATCTGGGACATCAGCGACCCGGTGAACCCGAAAAGGCTCGGGCAGTGGAAGACCGGCGGGCGCGGCACGCATCGCAACGGGTACTTCGGCGGCCGCTACGTGCACACGGCGGCGGCGATGCCCGGCTACGAAGGGCAGATCTACGTGATCGTCGACATCCAGGATCCGGCCAACCCGGTGGAGGCCGGCCGCTGGTGGGTGCCGGGCCAGCACGTCGCGGGCGGTGAGAAGCCGCCCGAGGCGGGCATCTCGATCCACGGACCCCCGATGGTGGACGGCAACACGGCGTATCTCGACTACGGCGCCGCCGGCATGCGGATCGTCGACATCAGCGACATCAAACAGCCGAAGCTCATTGGCGCGCTCGACTTCACGCCGCCGTTCAACAGCAGCATCGGCGTGCACAGCATCATGCCGATGAAGGGGCGCAACCTGGTGTGGGTGAACGGGGAAGCGATCGGCGAAGGCTGCAACGAGCCGCTTCCGCAGGCCTCGCTCATCGACATCTCCAACCCGGGCAGCCCGCGCCTCATGTCGACCATGCCGATACCGGTGCCCCCGCCCGGCGCGCCGTACAAGAATTTCTGCGACAAGGGAGGACGCTTCGGGCCGCACAACATCAACCAGCACCAGCACCACCCGGACGTCGAAAAGCAGGGCAACCTGATGTACGCGACCTACTTCAACGCCGGCCTGCGCGTGTTCGACATCAGCGATGCGCGGCTCCCGAAAGAGGTGGGCTACTTCGTCCCGCCCGATCCCGTGAAGCGGTACGGGCCTGTGCCGAAGGAGAAGCTTGTCGTCCAGACCGAGGACGTGCTGGTCGACCGGCGCGGCTACATTTACATCACCAACAAGAACCAGGGGCTCTGGATCCTCCGCTACACCGGCAGGAAACCCGCAACCGCCAACAGCGCTGCCGCGGGGCAGTGATCGACCGCCAGCCGCAGGAGGCATGCATGAGAAGCAGGAGGCTCGCGGCAACGGCGCTCGCCCTGGGGCTGGCCGTCTGCACGATCGCGCCGGCCGCGCGGCGCGTGGGCGCCCAGCAGATCCCGCAGGGGTGGACGGCGGAGCGGATGACGGCGATCGGATACAGCGACCTGGACGGGCGGGGTGGCGCGTTCAAGCTCGCGATCCGCGAAGTCAAGGGACGCTGGTACCTGTATATGGGGCATCTCTGGCACCGCGGCTGGAGCATCGTCGACGTGACGGATCCGGCCGCGCCGAAGCTGGCCAAGTTCGTTCCGTGGCCGCAGGAGAACACGTGGACCATCCAGATGGAGCTGCACGACAACATCATGGTCACGGCGCTCCAGCGCGCGCAGACGGGATGGGGCGGGGATCCGCAGAAACCGTTCGACGAAGGAGTGGTGTTCTGGGACATCAGCGACCCGATCAATCCGCGACAGGTGTCGCACTGGAAGACTGGTGGAACCGGGACGCATCGAAACTGGTATGCGGGCGGTAAGTACGCCCACCTGGCCGCCGGCATGCCGGGCTACCAGGGACAGATCTACGTGATTCTCGACATCAGCGACCCGAAGAACCCGAAGGAAGCCGGTCGCTGGTGGATGCCGGGGCAGCACGTCGCCGGTGGCGAGACGCCCACGAAGCCGGCGTCGTTCCACGGCCCCGCGTACGTCGAGGGGAACACCGCGTATCTGGGCTACGGGCCGTCTGTCGTGATCCTCGACATCTCGGATGTCTCGAAGCCGAGGCTCGTTGGCGAGCTGCCGTTCGTGCCTCCGTTCAAGCCGGGAGGCAGCACGAGCGTGCACGGTGTGATGACCGTGCCCGGCAAGCCCGTCCTGATTGCCAATTCGGAGGCGGGCAACGAGAAGTGCGACGAAGCGCTGAACCACACGTCTGTCGTCGATATCTCCGACCCGTCGAAGCCGCGCCTGATGGCGCTGTTTCCCCTGCCGGTGCCGCCCGCGGGCGCGCCGTTCACGGACTTCTGCGACAAGGGGGGGCGATTCGGCCCGCACAACCTGAACCAGGAGCAGCACCTCCCGGATGTCGAGGAGCAAGGGGATCTGGTGTATCTCACGTACTTCAATGCGGGCCTTCGGATCTACGACATCAGCCGGCCGCGCGTGCCGCGGGAGGTCGCGTGGTTCGTGCCGCCGACGCCGACAAGGCGGATTGGCCCCATTCCGACCTCCGCGCTGGAGACGCAGGTCGAGGATGTGCTCGTCGACCGGCGCGGCAACATCTACATTACCGACAAGCAGTGGGGACTCTGGGTGTTGCGGCACGAGAAAGGGACGGGGTCGCGGTGACGCGCCAACCATTCGGCCCGCTCGCTCGTCGTATACTCAGTCCGCCCGCTGATGGGAACCCCATTGCTCCGGTTGATCGCCATCGCGGCCGCCTCGGCAGCCATTGCCGCGATCCCGCAGCCCGTGGCGCAATCGGCGCCAGGTTCGCCGAACGGCACGGGCCTCCTGCGGATTGCGGGCACGGTCGAGGCCGTCAAGAGCGTCACGATCATCACCCCGCGGCTGACCGGCCCGGGCGCTAACTCCCTCGTCATTACGAAGCTCGCGGCGGCAGGGAGCCGCGTCCGCGCCGGCGACGTGCTCGTGCAATTCGACCCGCAGGACCAGGTCCGCACGGCGCTCGACCGCCGCGCCGAGTTTCTCGATTTCGAAGAGCAGATCCGCAAGAAGCGATCGGAGCAGGATGCCGCCCGATCGCACGACGAGACCGAGCTGGAACAGGCCGCCAACGACGTCGCGCGCGCGACGCTCGATGTGGCGAAGAACGACCTCCTTCCCAACATCGAAGCCGAGAAGAACTCCCTCGCGCTCGAGCAGTCCCGCGCGAAGCTTGCCGCGCTGAAGAGGAACTTCGACCTCAAGCGCAGCGCCGCACGGGCCGAGGTGCGGATTCTCGAGATCCGCCGCGATCGGGCGCGGCGCGCGATGGCGCACGCCGAGCAGAACGCGCGGCGCATGACGATCGCCGCCCCCTTCGACGGCCTGGCCGTCGTGAAACAGATCTGGAAGGGGGGCACGATGGGCGACGTCCAGGAAGGAGAGGAGGTTCGCGCCGGCCTTCCCATCATGGACGTCGTCGATCCCAGCCGCATGCAGGTGCGCGCGCGCGTCAACCAGGCGGACATCGGCCTGGTCCGCATCGGTCAGCAGGCACGAGTGCAGCTCGACGCGTATCCGGATCTCGTGTTCGACGGCCGCGTCGAGCAGCTCTCGCCGCTCGCCGTGCTCAGCACGCTGACGCCGAAGGTGCGGTCGTTTGTCGCGATCGTCTCGATCTCCCGCTCGCATCCCAGCCTGATGCCGGATCTGTCCGCGGCCGTTGACGTGAGCCCGGAGCGGCGGCCGTGACCGGGCGGACACTCGCGCGGTCGCTGACCGCCGCCGGCCTCATGGCCGCCGGCGCGATCGCGGTCGTCTTCGTCCGCGCGGGACGCGCGGCGCCGGACCTGCCGACGGCGGAGGTGACGCGCGGCGAGTTCGTGGACTACGTGGAACTGCGCGGCGACATCCGCGCGGGCGCATCCGTGGTGCTGTCGGCGCCGATGCAGTCGGGCGAGCTGCAGATCGTGAAGCTCGCGAAAAGCGGCACGCCCGTGAAGCCCGGCGACCTGGTCGTCGAATTCGATACGACGACGGTGAGCCGGACGGTGCAGGAGAAGCGATCGGAGCTGCGGCAGGCGGAGGCGGAGATCGAGCAGGCGCGGGGGCAGGCGGCCATCGTGGACGAGCAGAACCGCACCGCGGTGCTCAAGGCGCGGTACGACGTGGACCGCGCGAAGCTGGATGTGGCGCAGCGCGATGTCATCGCACGGCTCGATTACGAGAAGGCGAAGCTCGCGCTCGCCGACGCCGAGCAGCGGCTCCGAGAAGCCGGTGAGAAGGCGCGCGCCGATCGCGCCGCCGCGGGCTCGGACGTGGCCAGCAGGCAGCGCAAGCGCGGGAAGGTCCAGGCGGATCTCGACCGCGCCGAGCGGTCGCTGGCGGCGCTGCGCTTGAACGCTCCCGCGCCCGGCATCGTCAGCATCATGCCGAACTTCCGGGCGGGAGGCCCGTTCGGCGGCGAGCAGGAATTCCGGGAGGGTGACCGCGCCTGGTCGGGCGCGAACATCGTGGAGCTGCCCGATACGGCGACCCTGCACCTGACGGCGCGGCTCGATGAGTCGGATCGGGGGCGCGTGAAAACAGGGCAGCGGGCGACGGTCCGGATCGATGCGGTTCCCGACAGCGAGTTCACGGCCAGCGTGCAGGATATCTCCGTGCTGGCGCGCGTGGATTTCTCCTCGGGCTGGCCGCCGCCGCGCAACTTCGATCTGAAGCTCGCGCTGCCCGACGCCGATCCGCGCGTCAAGCCCGGCATGAGCGCGACGGCGCGCATCGCCGTCGGCAGCCTGCCCAACGTGCTGCTCGTGCCGGCCGAGGCGGTGTTTGTCGTCGCGGGGCGTCCCACCGTGTTCCGGCAGGTGCGATCGGATTTCGAGCCGGTGACCGTCACCGTGGCACGCCGGGGACGCGATCAGATCGCGCTCGCGTCCGGCGTGTCGCCGGGGGATCGCATCTCGCTGAAGAAGCCCGCGGAGAAGAAGCAGGAGAGCTCGACGCCGTGACCGGGCGGCGCGCGTGGATCGCAGCGGCGGGTGGCGTCCTTGCCGTGGCCGCGGCGGCTGGGGTGGCGGCCGTCGCCTGGCCGGCCGCGCGCGACGAGGTTCCGACGACCCGCGTGGTCCGCGGCAGCCTCAAGCTGGACGTCCACGCCACCGGGGAGGTGCGGGCGGCGCGGTCGATCACGCTGACAGCGCCGCCGGTCGGCGGGACGCTGCGGCTGGTGAAGCTCGCGGACACGGGAACCTCCGTCAAGGCGGGCGACATCGTCATGGAGTTCGATCCCGCCGAGCAGCAATATCAGCTCGAGCAGAGCCGCTCGGAGCTCGAGGGGGCGGAGCAGGAAATCGTGAAGATGCGCGCCGACAACGAGGTCCGCGCGGCGCAGGACCAGGTGGATCTGCTGACCGCGCGGTTCGACGTCAGGCGCGCGGAGCTGGACGCGGCGGCCGGTGAGGAACTGATTGGCGCGATCGAGGCACGCAAGCGCGTGCTGGCGCTGGATGAGGCGCGGCGCCGGCTCGCCCAGCTCGAGGAGGACGTGAAGTCCCGCGCGGAAACCAACCGCGCGTCCCTGACCGTCGTCGAGGAAAAGCGGACGAAGGCGCGCCTCGCCACCGAGCGCGCGCGGCAGACCATCGACAGCCTCGCGATCGAGGCGCCGCTTGACGGCCTGGTCGTCATCAAGGAGAACCGCGATGCCAGCGGGGGGTTCTTCTTCAGCGGGATGACGCTGCCGGAGTATCACGCGGGGGACACGGTATTTCCCGGCCGCCCGGTGGTCGACGTCTTCGATTCGTCGCGGCTCGAAATCCGCGCGAAGGTGAACGAGCAGGAGCGCGGCAACATCAGCGCCGGGCAGCCCGCGTCCGTGCGTGCCGACGCGTTGCCCGGGCGGCGGCTGGTCGCGCGGGTGGCGAACCTCGCGGGGCTCGCGTCGCGCGGAAGCTTTTTCGAGCGGGCCGGACCCACGCGGCAGTTCGATGCGATTCTCCGCTTCGACCGTCCGGACGCGCAGCTCAGGCCCGGCACCTCGGTGCAGGTGGTGGTCGCGGGCACGGAGCTGAAAGCGGCGCTGCACGTGCCGCGGCAGGCCCTGTTCGAGAAGCGCGGCAAGCCGGTGGTGTACGTGAAGAACGGCGACCGCTTCGAGCCGCGCGAAGTCAGGATCACGCACCGCACCGAGAGCCGCGTGGCGATCGAAGGGCTGGCGGAAGGCTCGGTCGTTGCGCTCGTGAACCCGGACGCGGAGACGCGCCCGGCGCCGGGCGCGCCGGGCCCCACCGTCGCCACCGCGGGAGGGGCGCGATGACCGGTCGCCTCGCCGCGACGGCGCTCGATCGCCGGGCCGGCTTCATGCCGGAGCTGAGGCTCGGGCTCGAAAACCTCCGTGCGCACGCGCTCCGCACGCTGCTGACGATGCTGGGGATGATCTTCGGCGTGGCGGCGGTCGTCGCCATGTTGTCGATTGGCGCCGGGGCGCAGCAGGAGGTCATCGCGTTCATCGAGCAGCTCGGCGTCCGCAACGTGATTGTCGAAGCGCGCGAAGCGGCGGACAACCAGGCGCTGCAGCGCGTGCGGAAGCTCTCGGCCGGCCTGAGCTTCCAGGACCTGCGAACCATCCAGGCGAGCGTGGATCGGCTCTCCACGTCGAGCGGCCGCAAGCGCGTCGTGCCCACCAAGGTGCTGCCGAAGCCGCAAGGGGAGATGCCCACCGTGTACGGCGTCGCGCCTTCGTACCAGGAGATCGGCGGACTGCGCGTCGCCGGCGGCCGCTTCTTCTCACCGGACGAGAGCGAGAGCGCCGCCCCGGTGGCGGTGCTCGGGCAGGGCACGGCCGCGTCGTTGTTCGGCACCGAGAACCCGCTGGGGCGCTACGTGAAGACCAACCAGCAGTGGTTCCGCGTGATCGGCGTCGCGGGCCCCGAGGTCACCGTCCAGACCGACGTCGCCGGCCTGCCGGCGCAGGACCGCAACAACGTCATCTACGTGCCGCTGATGGCCGCGATCCTGCGGCTCGAGGACGCCCTGAGCTGGCAGAAGGACGAGATCGACGGCATCTACCTGCAGCTCGCGCCCGGGGCGGACATCGCGGCGGCCGGCGACCTCGTCCGCGGGCTCCTCGATGCGTCGCATCGCGGCGCGGGGGACTTCAGCGTCATCGTTCCGGCCGAACTGCTCGCGCAGCAGCAGCGCACGCGCCGCATCTTCCAGGTCGTGATGGTGGCGATCGCGTCGATCTCGCTGCTGGTCGGCGGCATCGGGATCATGAACATCATGCTCGCCAGCGTCCTCGAGCGCACGCGTGAGATCGGCGTCCGCCGCGCGATCGGCGCGCGCCGCCGCGACATCGTCCGGCAGTTCCTGATCGAGACCTCGCTCATCACGGTGACGGGCGGCCTCGCGGGCATCCTGCTGGGCGTGATCCTTTCGCAGATGGTGGGCTACCTCGCCGGCTGGTCCACGATCGTGACGCTGGCCTCGATCGTGCTCGCCTTCGCGGTGTCGGTCTCCATCGGCCTGGTGTTCGGGCTGTATCCCGCCGTGCGGGCGTCGAAGCTCGACCCCGTCGTCGCGCTGCACTCCGAGTAGACGTCGTTACGTAGATTGACGTAGCGGTACGGCATTCCGGTCTTCGAGCGAAAGCGGGCAGCAGCCGGGTGCCCAGGTCCTCCGCCTTGGCGAGCAGCCGCGCGTCGCCGGTCATCTGGTGGGCGGGGAGCAGGCCGCCCAGGATGCAACAGAAGAGCGAGGCCAAACGGGGCGAATCTCATGACTGTGAACCCCGGCACCCGGAACCAGAACATCATTATTATTGATGCACTATGCGAATGGCATTTCAGGGCACTGCCGGAGCCTACAGCGAAGCCGCCGCGCTGGCCGTGTGGCCGCAGGCGGAAACGCTGCCGTTCGAGCGGTTCGAGGACGTGTTCGCCGCGGTCGCTGCCGGGCGCGCCTCGCACGGCATTCTGCCGGTCGAGAACTCCGTGGGAGGCAGCATTCACCGCAACTACGACCTGCTGCTCGAGCACGGGCTGCCGATCGTGGCCGAGACCGAGCTGACGGTCGTGCACAGCCTGCTGGCGCTGCCCGGCACGCCGCTCTCCGCCATCAAGCGGGTGTTCTCGCATCCCCAGGCGCTGGCGCAGTGCGAGCGCTACCTGCAGACGCTCCCGGGTGTCGAGGTGGTTGCCACCTATGACACCGCGGGAAGCGCACAGATGATTCGCGACCAGGCCCTGACCGACACCGCCGCGGTCGCCTCGTCCAGGGCCGCAGAGATCTTCGGTCTGGAGATCCTGCGCGCCGGCATCCAGGACTACGCGGACAACATCACGCGCTTCGTGCTGATCGCCCGCGAGCCCGAGCCGCTCGGGACTCCCGACAAGACCACGCTGGCCTTCGCGCTGCACAACGAGGCGGGGGCATTGTTCAAGGCGCTGAGCGTCTTCGCCCTGCGCGGCATCGACCTGACCAAGCTGGAGTCGCGTCCCGACCGCGGGCGGCCCTGGGAGTACTTCTTCTACGTGGATCTCGGCGTCGGACGCGACGATCCGCGCTGCGGCCGCGCCATCGAGCACCTCACGGAGTTCGCGCGGTGGGTCAGGGATCTGGGGTCCTACCCGCGCTGCATGCCCTGAAACGCGCCGCTCACCGCAGCCCGACGCGCTCCGGCCGCCAGCGGTGCGCCTGATGGGAGCGCACGCGATCGCGCCGCTCGAACAGCTTGATGAGACCCGCGCCGGCGACGAACCCGCCGACGTGCGCCCAGAACGCCACGCCCCCTTCGCCGCCGGATCCGATGCGGGAGACCCCGCCGAGCAGCTGCAGGACCATCCAGTAGATCAGCATCGCCCAGGCCGGCAGCGCGATCGACGTCATGTAGAACCCGAGCGGCACGAGCGTAAACACGCGAACGCGTGGATAGAGAATCAGGTACGCCCCCATCACGCCGCTGATCGCGCCCGAGGCGCCCACCATCGGCACGATCGAGTCCGGCTCGATCATCACCTGCAACAGCGCGGCACCGAGGCCTGAGAGCAGATAGAACACGATGAACCGCGTCCGCGTCATCGAGTCTTCCACGTTGTTCCCGAACAGCCAGAGGAACCACATGTTGCCGAGCAGGTGCATCCACGAGCCGTGGAGGAACATCGAGGTCATCACGTTGCCCGCCTGGCGCCCCGGATCCGTCACGCACACCAGGCCGTCGCCCATCGGAAACCCCGCACCCGGCGGCACGCTCATCGTCAGCTCGCCCGGGATGAGCCCGAGGGTGCAGACGGAGGTCGCCAGCGGCACCGGGGCGCCGGCACCCTGGACCAGGACCCACGCCGCGACGTTGATCGCCACGAGGACAATCGTCACGTACGCCCGGCGCTGGGTGGCGTTTTCGTCGTGGTAAGGGATCACCGGAAGCCTCCGTCAGAGATATCAGAGTTGGGCGGCGTCATCGCGGGAACTCGAGGATTTCATACAGCCAGATTCGATCGTCCGCATACCGGCGCGCCAGGTAGCGGTCGAACGCGCGCAGGCGTGCGAGGACGTCTTCGCGCGCGTCAGGGCCGATCCGGTTGAGATGGAACACCGCATACCTGACACGATCGCGCTCGAGGAGTGTGAACGCCTCGAGGCTCGGAAATCCGGCCAATGCGTTCGTGTGCTCGATGAAATCCCGCGGCGTGTGCGAGCTGTACCCGTTCACGAGCGGCATCCAGTGGGCGGTGGAGTTGAGCAGGTATTCGGTTCGCGCCGCCGCGAACCGGTTCGAGTAAAACGGTATCTCGATCACCGGACCACGCGGCAGCGTGGCGAGGACGCCATAGGCCGGCTCCACGGGGGGCACCGGTGGGAACGCCAGCGGAGTCTTCAACTCGAGCGCCGCCGCGGCAACCAGGACACCGGCGGCCAGCCTGGCCGCTCGAGCCGCGAACCGCGAGCGCCCCAGCCGGGCGAGCAGCGCCGAAATCGAGACGCCGGCCATCACCGACAGCGCGAACACGACGACGACACCGAATCGACTGGGCGCATGGAGGAAGCCGAAGCCGGGGACGATCGCGTGCAGGCCACGGTAGAAGCCGGCGTCCGGTCCGAATGACGCCCAGAACGCGAGCGCGGCAAGCCCGCCGTACAAGACGGCGGTTTCGCGCAATCGGCCGCCCGCGCGCCAGCCGAACGCAAGCCCCGCCGCGCCCGCCACGCTCGCCACGAAACCGGGGAACAGCACCTCGTTCCATTGCCGGATGATCGGCAGCATCCACGCGTGCGCGTAGGCCGACGACGCCAGGTAGGTGCGCCACGTGGCCGACCAGAGGCGCGAGTCCTCCAGCGGCCGGCTGAAGCCCGTTTCCGACCTCAGGCGCAGGTATGGCAGGAACAGCGGAATCGCGATCGCCATCGTGACGAGGGCGGCGACGGCGATCGCCGTCCAGTACGCGGCGTCGGCCCAGCGCCGCCGCGTCACGGTGATGACGATCGCCGCGAAGCCGACCGTGAGGCCGGCAAAGATGCCGTAATACCCGCAGAACACGGCCTGCAGACCGACGGCGGCGCCGAGCGCGGCGCCGCGCCATGCCGTCGGCCGGTCGGCAAGCCGATGGAACGCCAGCATGCTCAGGGGCAGCCCGGCGATCATCAGCAGATGCACGTGCGGCAGATGGGAGAAGAGATACGGGCAATACGCGAAGCAGATTCCGGCGATTGCCGCCGCGCGCCTGTCGCCCACGAGAGAACGAACGAGATAGTACGTGGCCGTTGCGCCGAGCACGAACGACAGCAGGACGACCAGGTTGTGTGCGAAGTACGGGTTCCGGGTCGCCCAGTACGCCGGGACCGCGAGCGCGCCCGCGCCAAGATTGCTTTCCGAGTAGGCGAGCGTCCATCGGTGCGGATAGAAGATGTTGGCGTCGTAGACATGCAGCGGATCGACGACGAGCGTTCGCGCGACCCAGGCGACATTCCAGATCAGAAACCGGGTATCGGCGTTGTCGAGGCGGGCGGCGGTCCCGAGCCGAAATGGCAGCGGAGCTGTGAGAAAGACGGTCAGGACGACGGAGCCGAGCACCACGAGCGCCAGCTCACGCCCCTCGACGTACGCGCTGCGCCGGGTGTGCACGGCCACATTATCTCCTCACGAACCGGGCAAGCGGCTCGCCGCGTTGCCGGATTTCCGGCAATTGCCCGGTTCAACCACCGGCCGCCTCGATTCCGCCGCAATTTCGGCAGCGTTCCCGTCACAACCCGGCCGGTACGTCGTTTGCTCTGTGCTCAGTCCCCATTAGCGCGAGCCGCGAAGTCGAACCAGGCGCCGTATGGTGCTGTCTTTCTCGCCGCAAGGCACGTTCGTACTGGTGCTGTTTCAGCTCGTTCTGAGCGGGCTGGCCTTCGTGGTGCTGCTGTGGATCTGCGCCAGCGAGCGATCCACCGGATCTTCAGCTGCCAGCCGTCTCCTCCTCGCCGGCTTTGCACTCCTGACCCTCGCCTTCGCGACCCGCGCGGTCTACTGCCGCCTGGCGGTGTGTCCGCCGGCGTCAGTCGACGCCGGCTACCACTGGCTGCTGTCTTCAGCGGACCTGCTTCGCCTGATCGGCGTCAGTCTCCTGGTGAGCGGGTACCTCCTCCTGCGCGGCAGACGGCGAGCGGCGGCTGTCGTCGTCGCGACGGGCCTCGTGCTGTGTGTGGTTGTGGCGGCGCGTGTCCCCTCAGATGCGGACCTGGCGATGCGCAGCATCGTTCCCTTGACGACCGCGCGTGCGGCCGAGGGCGCGGTGCTCCTGATCGGCGCGGGATTGATTTGGCGCGCGCACGCGCTCTCGGCCGCCGCGCTTCTCGTGTTGGCGGCGGCGCGCCTGACGGCGGGGCTCGGCGCATGGCGACCGGCAGCCACCGAGCTGGCGTGGGCCCTCGAACATACCGGCACGCTCGTCGCGTTGGTGCTGCTGACGCTGGCGCTCGAACGCGAGACCGTGCAGACCACGGTGCGGTTCTTCCTTCGCCTCAATCTCACGTTCGTCCTGCTGGCCAGCAGCCTGATCCTGGCCGTATCGGAGATCCAGCGTCGCCAGCTCACCGAGTTCGCGGCGTTCCAGTCGGAAGACCTGGCCGAGTTCGTCCGCGGGCACATGCTGTATTACACGCAGCGCGGTGAACCGCCGGATCGGGTCGTGACACATGACGACGTGGTCCGGAAGCTGGTGGCGGAGTTCGGACGGTACCCGGATCTCCGCCGCGTGGAGGTCTCGCTGCGAGGGCGGAGCATGGCGCTGACCATCAATGAAAACGGCGAGATCGATCAGGAACGATGGATCGGTCAGCGCGTCCCGCGGCCCCGCGTCAGCCTCGAGGATTTCTCCGTCGCCTCCCTGGTCTTCGCGCCGATCGTCGTCGAAGGGCAACCTCTCGGACGCGTGGATCTGGTTCACAGCCTGGCGCGGATCAACGAGCGGATCGGCTGGCAGATGCAGCTCGCCTTCGCCGTGTTCACCCTGGCGGTCCTCATCGCGAGCCTGGTCAACGGCATGCTCGTCCTGGTGGCGGATCGCACGATTCGCCGCCAGTTCGAGGAGTTGGAGAAGACGCAGCACAGGCTGTCGCGCGCCGAACGTCTGGCCTCGATCGGGTCGGTGGCCGACGGCGTGGCGCACGAGATCAACAACCCCGCCGGCATCCTGGTCGCGCGGACCGACTATCTGCTCTCGGTCACGAGCGACAACCCCCAGTGCGCCGGGATCTCCGACGACCTGCACACGATCCGGCGGCAGGCGCATCGAATAGCGAAGACGGTCCGCGACCTCCTGACCTTCACGCGCCCTGCGCCGCTGCGGTGCGAGCGCGTCCTGGTTGGCGGCGTTCTCGACGCGGCAGTCGACCTTGTCCGGCCGATGATCGTGGAAAAGGGGATCCGGCTGAGCAGGACTGGTACAAGCGCCGACCCGGTCCTCGGCGATCCCACCCGGATGGAGCAGGTCTTCATGAATCTCCTGATCAACGCCGTGCACGCGACGGCGGCGGGTGGGACCATCGCGATCGATGTCTCCGGGCAGCCGGGAGCCGGCGCGGTGGAGGTTGTCGTGCGCGACACGGGAGCCGGGATCCCCCCGGAACATCTCGACCGGATTTTCGACCCGTTCTTCACGACGAAAGAGCCCGGCCGTGGCACCGGGCTCGGGCTTTCCATTGCGTACGGCATCGTCCGCGATCACCAGGGAACGATTGACGTGGCCAGTACCCCTGGCGCCGGGAGCGAGTTTCGTGTCAGGCTCCCGCTCGCCGGCCGGCGGGACGTCGAGGCCGCCGCGACGACGGCCGGTGCCCCGGCCGCAGCCGTGGACCCGGCTCTCGAGGGACGTCTTCCTGGCCGAGGCGCTCTGTGAGCGACGCGATGCCGCGTATTCTGATCGTGGACGACGAAGTGGACATGCTCGCCACGTGCGACAAGATCCTGTCGCGGCGCGGGTATCTGGTGGAGACCGCGTCGACGTCCGAGGAGGCGGAATCGCGGCTGGCGGCCCACGAGTTCGACCTGTTGATCGCGGACCTGGTGATGCCGGGGAGGAACGGACTGGAAGTGGCGCAGCTCGCGCGCCGGCGGGATCCGCGGCTGGGTGTCCTGATCATCACCGCGCACGCCACGATCGAGACGGCCCTGCGCGCCACGCGCGAAGGGGCGTTCGACTACATTCCGAAGCCGTTCACCATGGAGCAACTCGAGATCGCGGTGGAGCGGGCGATCGAGTTCCGCCGCCTGCGCGACGAGAACGCGGTGCTCAAGCGGCAGGTGACGGCCAGCCCGGATTTCAGGCACATCATCGGATCGAGCCCTGCGACGCAGCAGCTGGTCGATGTGATCCGCAAAGTCGCCGATACCGACGCCAACATCGTGATCACCGGTGAAAGCGGAACCGGCAAGGAGCTGGTCGCCCGGGCTCTTCACGCGGCCAGCCGCCGCGGCGGGCGTCCCTTCGTGCCGGTCGACTGTGCGGCGCTGCCCGAGACGCTGCTCGAATCGGAGCTGTTCGGCGCCGAGCGCGGCGCCTATACAGGCGCCGTCGCGACGCGAGCCGGCCTGCTCGAACACGCCGACGGCGGCACGCTCTTCCTCGACGAGATCTCCAACCTCGCGCTGCCCATGCAGGCCAAGCTGCTGCGCGTGCTGCAGGAACGCAGCGTGCGGCGGCTCGGCGGTGCCCGCGAGATTCCGGTCGACGTCCGGATTCTCTCGGCGACGAACCAGGATCTGGAGCACCTCGTGCGCGCCGGGCGCTTTCGCGAGGATCTCTACTACCGGCTCAACGTCGTGTCGATCTCCACCCCGCCGCTGCGCGACCGGGCCGGCGACATCCAACTGCTCGCCCAGCATTTCGTGAAGGAGTTCACCACGCGAGAAGGCAAGGATGTCCGAGGCCTCTCGGCTGCCGCCGTGATGGTGCTCGACCGCCACGCGTGGCCGGGAAACGTGCGCGAGTTGCGCAACGTCATCGAGCGGGCGGTCTCCCTGACCGAGTCGAATCAGGTGATGCCGTCCGACCTGCCTTCATCGTTGACCGATTTCCGCAGCGGCGGGGCCCTGAGCGGAGAGTTTCGATCCGCCAAGCAGCAGGCGATCGCCGAGTTCGAGACGGCGTACCTCCAGCGCCTGATGGAGGTCTCCGGTGGGAATGTCTCGCGCGCGGCGGCCCGGGCAGGCCTCAAGCGCACGGTGCTCCACCGCCTGCTCGCCCGCCATGGCCTCCGTCCCCAGGACTTCCGTGGCGGAGGTCCGCCGCCGGGTGATGCGGCCCGCAGGCGTTCGAACTAGCCTGTCGCACCCGTGCGACAGCGTCGCGAATCTGCGACGCTCATGGCACCGCGCCCGCCCGGTGCAGGCCTGACCCGTCGCCTCTCCAACCCGCGCTGCGATGACGACTTCCGCCTGAACCGGCTACCCGCATCCCGCCGACAGATCTCCGGTATTCGGCTTGCTCATCCGGTGGCGGCCACTCCGGCCGATCTGTCTTCCTGAAAGGAGAGCCGAGATGAGACGTTCGCTGACTGCGACCTGTCTCGCAGCGATCGCCTTCTTCCTGTGGCCGGGTCGGGCAGACGCGATTCCAGCATTTGCCCGTCGTTACCAGACCGCGTGCACGACGTGCCACGTGGTCATTCCGAAGCTGAATGCGTTCGGCATCGCGTTCCGGAACAACGGCTACCGCATTCCGCCCAACGACGAGAAGTTCGTGAAGATCCCGGACGTGCCGCTCGGCGCGCCCGCATGGAAGCGGGTGTGGCCCAACGCCGTCTGGCCCGGCGGGATTCCGGGCGTGGCGCCGCTGGCCATTCGGATCTTTTCGGACACGGTGCTCAACCCGAATCCCGCCAACCCGGCGGCGCCGAAGGTCGATTTCGTCTTCCCCAACGAGTTCGAGTTCCTGGTGGGCGGAACGGCAGGGGAGAACATCTCGTACTGGGGAGAACTGGAGATTACCTCCGGCGACCGCCTCGACCTGGCGCGCGCGTTCGCGCAATTCGATCACATCGGCGGGACGACGCTCGCCAACCTCGTGGTCGGCCGGTTCGAGCCGCGAGCGGTGCCGTTCTCGCGCTTCTGGCGGCGGGTCACGCAGTCCGACGTCATCACGTCGGATTTCACGCACGTCTCGGGCGGGCTGAACTTCAAGACGCGGCAGGCGGGAATCGAGTTCTGGGGAGTGAAGAGCGGGCCGCGCGGGAAGGGGGGCGTCGAGTACGCCGTGGGTGTGGTCAACGGAAACGGTCCCTTCAGGGACAACAACACGGCCAAGGACGTGTACTACCGTCTGTCTTACAAGATCGGCGGGTTCGGCGTCGCCGGCTCGGCCGAAGAAACCGAAGAACTCCCGCAGAGCAACAACTGGCGCGACGACTCGGTGAGGATCGGAACCTTCGGCTACGTCGGCAAAGGCCTCTTCGGGACACCGGCGCGCGAGGACGAGTTCTGGCGTGCCGGCGGAGACGTCGATCTGTTCTTCCGCGACCTGAACCTGTACGCGGCCGTCATGCGGGGGCGCGACAAGATGGCGCCGGGGGGAGCCGCCAACGAGTTCACCGCCGCCTTCGTCCAGGCGGATTACGTCATCAAGCCCTGGATCCTGGCGGCGGTCCGCTACGACACCGTCTTCCGCGACGCGGTGATGGGCAGGGACATCAAGAAGATTGTGCCGGCAATCGTGCTGGCGATTCGCGCCAACGTCCGTGTGGTGGCCGAGTCCGAGTCGTTCCTCGAGAAGAGCGGCGACACATTCGGCCGGATCCGGCTCGATCTGCTGTTCTGACCAGGAGTGATCCCAGTGCGCACGCGACTGACTGTGATCGCTCTCGTGCTGGCCCAGGGGGCCGGCGCCGCCGCTCAGACGGCGACGGTCCAAGGCAAGGTGACGTGCCGAGGCGTGCGCGACTGCGCCGGAGCGCTGGTGTACATCGAGAAGGTCGCCGGCCGCGCGTTCGCGCCAACGACGGAGGCCGTGATGGACCAGCTCAAGCTGGCCTTCGTGCCGCACGTGCTCCCGGTGGTGACTGGAACGAAGGTCGCGTTCCCCAACAGCGACGAGGTTCGCCACAACGTCTTTTCACCCTCGCCGGTCAAGCGGTTCAATCTCGGCACCTACCCGCGCGGCGTCACGAAGTACGTCGTGTTCGACAAGCCGGGCGTCGTCGAGCTGCTGTGCAACGTCCATGCGGAGATGTCGGCGTACGTGGTCGTGGTGGAAACGCCGTTTGTGGCGCAGGTCGCCTCCGACGGCACCTACGTCCTGAAGAACGTGCCGCCTGGCACGCATGACATCGTGTCCTGGCGGGAGCAGCTCAAGGAAAAACGCGAGCGGATCACCGTCGGCGCGGGTGAAACGCTGAAGGTGGACTTCGAGCTTCGCAAGTAGCGGGCCTTCATGAGCGAAGTCGTGATCCCCTTGACGCTGCTGGTCGGGTGGCTGGCCGTGATGTTGTGGTACGCCGTGGTTGAAGATCGCCGCAACCGCGGCGGCCCGCCACGACCCGGCGGTTCGTAGACGTGGAGGAGGTGTCGGACGGTGGAGGACAAGACGCCGGCGAGCGACAGTGCGGCGGGCAATCTCTGGATGCCGCGACGCGACTGGTTGTCGCGGGTGACATGGTGGACGTTTCTCGGCTCACTGTTCGGGATGGCCGGCGGATCGCTGAGGATGCTCTTCCCGCGCGTGACCTTCGAGCCGGCCGCCGCGTTCAAAGCCGGCCTTCCGAGCGATTACGCCGCCGGCGAGGTCAGCGAGCGCTGGAAGAGGCGGTACCGCGTGTGGATCGTCCGCGGCGAGGACGGCTTCTACGCCTTGTCCGCCAAGTGCACCCACCTGGGTTGCACCCCCAACTGGATCGAGACCGAAGAGAAGTTCAAGTGCCCCTGTCACGGCAGCGGGTTCTACCGGTCGGGTGTCAACTTCGAGGGGCCGGCGCCACGGCCGCTGGAACGGTTCCGCATCGAGATCGCCGACGACGGGCAGCTCCTCGTGGACCGGAGTCGAAGCTACCGCCAGGAACTCGGCGAGTGGAACAGCCCTGAAGCGCTCCTGAAGGTGTGACGTGTCGCGCTGGCGCGCCTGGCCCACGCAGGCATGGTCTCGAATCGTCGCGTCATCCGCCGGGCGCTCGATGTTCCGGCACGGGTACGAGGACACCCGGCGGAACCGCCTGCTGCAGGTCAGCGGCAACATCTTCCTGCACCTGCACCCGACGACGATGCCGGCGAGCGGGCTGCGGTTCTCCTACACGTGGGGATTGGGCGGGCTCTCGTTCCTCCTCTTCATCCTTCTCACGCTCACCGGCGTGTTCCTGATGTTCTACTACGTCCCCGACACGCGCCGGGCGTACGACGACATGAAGGACATCGAGTTCGTGGTCCCGTTCGGCCAGTTCCTGCGCAACCTCCACCGGTGGGCGGCGCACGCGATGGTCATCACCGTCTGGCTGCACATGCTGCGGGTGTTCCTGACCTCGTCCTACAAACCGCCGCGGGAGTTCAACTGGGTCGTTGGCGTCATCCTTCTCGTGTTGACCCTGCTTCTGAGCTTTTCGGGGTACCTGTTGCCCTGGGATCAGATCGCGTTTTGGGCCATCACGGTCGGCACCAACATGGCGACGGCGACGCCGGTGCTCGGCGCAGAAGGACCGTTCAGTCTCGTCACCTACGACAACGACCTGCGATTCCTGATTCTCGGGAGTCGCACGGTGGGCCAGAGCGCTCTCATCCGGTTCTACGTGCTGCACTGCCTCGCGTTGCCGCTCGCCGCCGCCGTTTTGGTCGCGGTGCACTTCTGGCGCGTCCGGAAGGATCGGTTCTCGACGTCGGCGGCGGCATTCGCGCGCGGGGACAGCGGCTCGGATGCCGCCGCCGAAGCGGGATCCGCAGGCGATGCACCGGCTTCGCAGCCCAAGCCGGTCGCCAGAAAGGCAGCCCCTGCCCTCGTCGAGGTCTGGCCGCACCTGGTGGCGCGCGAGTTCCTCGCGGTCGTCCTGTCGCTCCTCGTGTTGCACGTCTGGTCGCTCGTCGTCAACGCGCCGCTCGAGGAGGTTGCCAATCCCACCAACACGCCGAACCCCGCGAAGGCGCCGTGGTACTTCCTGGGTCTGCAGGAGATGCTCGTGTACTTCGACCCGTGGATTGCAGGCGTTCTCATTCCAGGCCTGATCGTCGTTGGACTGGTCCTGCTGCCATACCTCGACCCGAACCGCGCGGGCGTCGGCTACTACAACTTCTGGCAGAGGCGGTATGCCACGGCGGTGTTTCTTTTCGGGTTCTTCCTGTGGATAGGTCTCATCATCATCGGCCAGTTCTTTCGGGGCCCGGGCTGGGTCTGGTACTGGTTCTGGGAAAGCTGGGAGGTGCAGAAGCCGGTTTATGAAAAGACGTGGGACTTTCCGTGGCCGGTTGGCGCCCTGGCCATCGCCCTGTATTTCGGCGCGGGCTTATATCTGCCGCGCCGGCTGCGCCCCGGCGTGTTCGGCGTCATCGGCCGGACGCGCTACCTCGTCCTGATGTCGCTGGTGCTGGGGATGCTGGCGATGCCAATCAAGATGATCTTGCGCCTGGTCTTCCAGGTTCACTACGTCCTCGTGACCCCCTGGTTCCGGATCTGAAGCGACATGCGACTGGACCCGCGGCAGTTTCCGATCCGGACCTGGACGGCTCTCTCCGGCACTGGCTTGCTGGTGGTGTTCGCCGTTCTCATCATCCAGGAAGCGACTCCGGCGTGGCGCCGCCATCAGCACGACTTCTTCCGGCTGGAACGCCTCAGGGCGGAGCGCGGCTTCGCCGCGGCAAACGAGGAATTCCGCGGCCGGCAGGCCGAGGTGCGGCTGTCCTCCGCGCGGGTCGAAGCGGCCGAACAGGCGTTGCGGCGCCTGCCACAGTCGGCGGCGCACGATCGCGTACGCCGCGAGCTCGAGACCGGCGGCCGGGAGCTGTCCGTCGTGCAGGATACGCTGCAGCGCCTGCGCGCGGACTACCAGCGGATCGAACGCGACTTCATCCTGGCCGATGATGATTCGGATCGCGCGCGGCTCCGATCTCGTTTGGAGGCGTTGCGGCTCGAGGTCGATGAGCTGGCGCGGCGGCGGGAGCGGCTCTCCGCCGCCCGCGACGAAGCCAGCCGTGTCGAGCGGGCGCTGACGGCGGACGTGCGTGCCGCGCGCGAGAGCCTGGCGAAGCTCGAGTCCCCCTTGTCGCGTGCGCGCGCCGACCTTGTGACGGCCGGCCGCGGGCGGGCCGAGGTGCAGCAGTTCCTGCTCGACTCGTTGGGGCACGTCGATCGCTGCACCAGCTGTCACATCGCCTCGACCCGTCCCGGCTTTGAGAAGGCGCCCGAGCCGCTCCGCAGCCATGTCGGCCGCTACCTCGAGGAGCATCCGCCGGAACGCTTCGGGTGCACCATCTGTCACGGAGGGCAGGGGCGCGCCACGCGTCTGCCCGCCGCTCACGGTGCCGTGGCCCATTGGCGTCAGCCGCTGCTTTCCGGAGATCTTGTCGGCGCCCGCTGCGCCATCTGTCATCGCGGAGAGGACGTTCCGGCCGAGCCGTATGCCCGCGCAGGGCGCCGGCTCTTTCTCGAAGCGGGGTGTCACGGCTGCCACGAGGTGGAAGGCGTGTCAGCTCCCCGCATCGGCCCGCCTCTCGCCAACGTCGGGCGAAAGGTCCGGCCGCAGTGGCTTGCGTGGTGGCTGCGGGACCCGAGGGCCTACCTGCCTCGCACGCGCATGCCGAACTTCCTGCTCGGCGACCAGGAGATTGCGGACATCTCCGCGTTTCTCCTGTCTCCAACCGCCGATTCGACTGCGATCCCGTTGACGATCGCGCCTTCCTCTTCCGAAGCGATCAAGCGGGGAGACACGCTGTTCAAGGAATCGCGGTGTGTCACCTGTCACGCGCTCAACGGCCGTGGGGGCGTCATCGGCCCGGATCTCGCGCGCGTCTCGAGCAAGATCCGCCCCGACTGGTTGCGATCGTTCCTGCATGAGCCCGCACGCCTGCACCCCGGAACGAAGATGCCGCGCTATCGGTTCTCCGACCGCGAACTGACGGACATGGTCGCGTACGTTTCATCGGAACTGCGAGATTTCGACGAGGGAGCCTGGCCCCCCGCTCCGTCTGTTGCCGGGCGCCACGCGGAAGGGCGGCGGCTCGTTCGCAGCTACGGGTGCTTCGGGTGTCACCTCATTCCGCCGTTCGAGCAAACGGGCCGTGTCGGAGCGGAGTTGACGGGCTACGCCGACAAGGAGGTGGACCGGCTGGACTTCGGGCTTCGGCGTGACGTGCCGCGAAGCTGGCGAGCGTGGACGGAGACCAAGCTGCGCCAACCGCGGAGCTTTCGGGACGGGCTCAAGATGCCGGACTTCGCCTTTTCCGGCTACGAGCGCTTCTCGCTCCTGACCTATCTGGCCAGCCTCACCGATGAACTGCCTCCCGGCGAGTACTTGCGTGACGTCCCTCCATCGAATGTGTATGAGCCGGAGGGGCGGTTCGGCGAACTGGCGGCGGATTTGAACTGCCTGGTCTGCCACACGATCCGGGGGCGCGGCGGCTCGCTTGCTCCCAATCTGACTCGAGAGGGTTCGAGGGTGCGCCCTGAATGGCTCCGCCGGTTTCTCGACCAACCCGACACGATCCGGCCTTCGCTCGAGGAGCGGATGCCACGATTCCGGCTCGGTCGCGAAGAGGTCGAGGCGATGGCGACCTACATCGAGAACGTACTGGTGGACGCAACGGTCCCGAGGGCCGTCTTCCAGCGAAACGAGATCACGCCGTCCCTGATCGAACACGGGCGAACCTTGTACTACTCCAAGTACGCCTGCGACAGCTGCCACCAGGTCGGCATGAAAGGCGGCGCCGTCGGCCCGGACCTGACGGCGGCGGCACGGCGCCTGACTGAAGGTTGGATCTACTCGTGGCTGCGAAACTCGCGCCGGCTCGATCCGGCAGCCCGGGAACCCGCGTACGAACTCGACGACAAGGAAGCTCGGGCCATCACGGCTTTCCTGCTTTCTCTCGATGAGCGCACGCTGTACAGCGGCAGGCGGAGATGAGGACACGGCTTGCGATCGCGATCGTGGCCGTCGCCGTCGCCGCGGCGCTGGGCGCGTGGGCGATGCTCGCGCTGGGACCTCGCCTGGAGGCCGGGGATCGGCCGCAGGTCGAGGAGACGGATCGACCTCCGCTCTCGCGCGAAGAGGAAGCCGGCCGTCTGCTCTTCGAGCCGTACTGCGGCCCTTGTCACGGCCGGACCGGCGATGGGTTCGGCATCAACGCGCCAAACCTGGCGACTGAAGTGCCGAGCCTCGCGCCCTCGACGCGCGTCGGCGCATGGAGCGACGCGCGGCTGCTCGCCAGGATTGCGCGGGGAGGCGGCACGTCAAAGCAGCCGCCGGTGTGCCCGGCCTGGGGCCCGCGGCTGACGCCGCGCGACATCGACTCACTGGTCGCCTTCATCAGGCTGCTTTCGAGCGGCAGGCTCGATGGCCGCGCGGCCGCGGCGGCCACCGTGCGAGGGTCGCGATGACGCGCGCTGCCTGCTACCGATCTGCCCGGGCAGGTTCCTGTCGATGAGAAAGGGCCGCTGCTCGACGGTCGCCCGCCGGTCGCTCGCCTCATTTGACGGCGACCGCGTCGTAACCGGCTGACTCCACTCTGTCGATCAGCCCGTCGCGCAGCCAGACGACCCTTCCCACGTATCGCCTGTCCTCGAGTTCGTGCGTCACCATCACGATGGTCTGCTTGAGCTCCTGGTTGAGCGTGCGCAGCAGCTCCAGCACAACTTTCGCGGAAGCGGTGTCGAGGCTGGCGGTCGGTTCGTCGGCCAGCAGGACCGGGGTCTCCTGGGGATCGATCACGAGGTTCGACGTGAAGTGGTCGATCACCTGGCGATGGATGGCGTTCGTCATGCCGTTCAGGATGCCGGCGACAAAGAGCGCGTTGACGAAGGTGAGCGACAGGATGGCCACCATCAGGAGGAGCGTCGACCGATACCCCCGCGCAACCGACTTGAATGCGAGAAACGCCGCGACCCGAAGCTCGCCCACGTCAGACGCCCTTGGCCGCGACCAGAACCTGCTCGCCGGCGGCAAGGCCCGAAAGGACTTCGACGCGCCCATCTTTGTTGGTCAGGCCCCGGACGATGTCCCGCCTCCTGAGGTGACCGCCCTCCATTACCTCGACGCAGGTTCTGCCGGCCTCCACCGCGATCGCCGTCGGCGGGACCAGGAGGGCGCGCGCGCGTCGCGCCGTCTCAATCCAGACGTCGGCCGTCATGCCCGGCCTGAGCTGCCCGGCTGCGTTTTCGACCGCCGCGGTCACGCGGTAGTAGACGGCCTGCTGCACGAGAAGAGGTCCCAATCGGACCTCCTTCACAACGCCCGTGAGGAGGCGTCCGGGATACGCGTCGACCGAGAAGCGCACCGGCTGTCCGGCAGCGACATGGCCGACGTCCGCTTCCGAGACATCGGCGTCGAGCTGCAGCTCGGCGAGGTCGGCGGCGAGGACGAAGAGCGTCGGCGGCTGCGGCGTGGCGTTCACGGTCTGGCCCACCTCGACGTTGCGCGAGAGGACGACGCCATCGATGGGCGATCTGAGCGTCGCGTGTTCGAGGTTCAACCGCGCGCGTCGAACGGCGGCCTCGTACTGGGCGACCTGGCGTTCCTGCGCCGACCTCTCCGCATTTGCGGATCGGTACCGCGCCTCCGCGGCGTCAAGCTCGCTTCGTGACAGGTGACCGGCCGAGGCCAGTTCCTGTGCGCGTTCCAGGCCGAGCGCCGCCTCGCGGAGCTGCACGGCGGACTTCTCGAGCAGCGCGTTCGCGGATTCGAGCGTGGCCTCGGCTTGCGCCAGCTCGGCCTCCAGCAGATCGGTGTCGAGCAGAGCGAGCCGCTGCCCGCGCGCCACGCGCCGGTCGGCATCCGTATCGACGATCTTCACGACGCCGGGGATGCGGCTGCGCACGTCGATGGTGACTCGCGCGTTCAGCGTGCCTGTCGCGTAGATCTCGTGGACGAGCGTCTCCTCGTGGACGACGACGGTGGCGTACGAGGATTCGCTGCGGGTCTGACGGTAGGCGTACGCCGCCAGGGCCCCGGCCAACATGAGGATGCCGAGCAGCCAGCGCGCTGTCCGCCGGTGTCTCGACAATCCGGTCGCGGCTCCGGAGCCGGTCACGTCGCCTTGCATTACGCACGTCTCCGCGGCATCAGTGGCCGACCCGATCCCGCCCACCGTCACCCTGAAGCGGCGACGGTTTTCTTCCCCACGCGAGAACCCAATGGCCGACGGGCTCGGCGCCGACGCGGGCGAAGCCCGCTGCTTCCAGCAGCGCCTTCAGTTCGTCCACGCTGAACGGTCCGTGGTCGCCCGCGCGATGGGCCGCGGCAATCCGGCGTCCGAGACGCGTGTCGCGGAAGTCCGTCACCACGACGCGTCCCCCCGGCTGCAGAACCCGGAACAGCTCGCGCGCGGCCTGCGCGGGCTCGCGCAGTTCATGCCACACGCCGTTCGACACCGCCCAACCCGCCAGCCCCTCGTCGAGGTCGAGGGCGGTGACGTCCCCCTTTCGAATGTCCACGCGGCCGCTCAGTCCCTGTCGCGCGGTGCGCCGCGCGAGCCGCGCCATCATCTCGTCGGACAGATCCACGCAGATGACGCGCCCGGACGTGAGGCGGCCGGCGATGGCCAGGCTGTAGAAGCCCGAACCGCAGCCGGCATCGACCACGAGTTCGTCTCCCCGCAGATCGAGCGCGCGCAACAGGCGCGGCCGCAGGTTCCCGAGGACGAGCAGCTCGGCGAGACGTCGATACCGGCTTGCCAGGTACCACGCGCCGAGCCGGCCGGTGAACCCGGTCCATTCGCTCGTGGCGTGACTTCCGGTCAATTCCTTCGTCGCCGTCATGATGGCCCTCCTGTGCCGGCACGCCGGCGTTCCAGCGCCGCGGTCACTCGCGCCATGACGTGTTCGACCATCTGCTGCTGTTCCGCGGTCAACCCCGACATCGCTTCCCAGAGCAGCGACCCTTTGAGCGCCAGGAACCGGGTCACCCAGTTCCTGCCCTTTCGCGAAAGCCGAAGCGTGATCCGGCGGCGGTCGCCGCGGTTCTGCGTGCGCTGCACGAGACCCTCGTTGACCAGGTCGTCGATCACGACGCTCACCGAGCTTTTCGCAAGCGACAGCCGGCGCGCGAGCTGTGTTGCCGTGGCGCCTGGATCGTGGGCCAGGATCCGGAGGACGTAGTACTCGGTCAGCGAACGGCCCGCCGCGCGGAGGAGTCGCAGCTCCTCCTCGTGTATCTCGCCGAGCAGGCGGGCGAAGGAGGCCACGCGGTCCTCCAGGCGGTCAGGTGCGGGGCGGGACGCGGTCATGGCGTGGCGGCCGCTGCGAACCCCGATCGATCCGCACTGGAAAGAACCGGGTCCAACCGCGCGATCAAGGCGGCGAAATCGGCGTCGGTGAAGCCTTCTGCCCGGTGGCGAAGCGCGATCGCGCCGGAGGGCTCCACGACAAAGATGTCGATCCGCCTGGGGTCCACACCGAAGAGCGTGTTGACCTTCTGGCCCCAGTCGAGCAGCAGCGGAACGGGCGGCCTGGTGGCCCGGGCTCGATCCTTGATGAGGCTTCTTGGAACGAAGACCGGCACGCCTCGCATGTCCCCGATCATGAAAATCCGGACCGACGGCGTTCGTCCGTAGCGCGCCTGGAAAGCCTCGGCCCATTGCTGGTTTTCCCGTCTCACGTTGCGGTGGCCGAACAGCAGGATGACGTGGAGGCCCTTCAGGCCGGCGAGCGCGTGCCGGCTCCCAGACGCGTCCTCGAGCACGAACGGGGGAGCCTGGTCCCCCGGCCGCAGCTCCCGGCCGGGGGGACCCGCGAACGCGGAAGCCGTGGACAGCAGGACACCTAAGCCGGCGGCGGTCGTCCCTCTCAGCGCCATCGCTCGCACGCCCTCCCGTGGCGTCAGAGGGAGATACGCGCCGGCGCCCCGATTGGTTCCAATTTTGAACTGTTCGTTTACGGAACTAACAGGCGTCTACAGGGCGGCGGCCCCGCGCTCGTTCAGCAGTCGTCGTTGTGCTTGTAGGACGCGACCTCGTGCTCCCGCAGCCACTGCAGGCTCACGTCGGCCACCGACATGCGGCCCGGGCCGCTCCGCCACCGAAAGGCGCGCGAAAGGGCGGCGGTGACGAGCCGCGCGGCGGACGGCCACGCAGGAATATGGCCGACGAGGGCGTGGAAGGCCTGGGTCATTGGTGGTGGTCAGTGGCCAGTGGCCAGTGGCCAGTTCACTGGACACAGCGAGTCTCTTCAGTAGACCTCACGCGGTCGCGCGGGGCTATCCGACGGAGGGGGGAGAATCGGGTGTTTGGGGCGGGACCGCGAACGGTGCTTCTGCTGCTGCGATCGTGCCTTCGCTCCCGTATTAACCGGAAAGGCGCCCGGCCGAACTGACGGCGCTCGAAGGGAAGGGCAATCGCCTCAGCCCCGATGAGTTGGCGCTCCTCGCCAAACAGCTCGCGTCCGCGTCCGACTCAATCCAGGCGGCACGCATCAAGGAGCGCCTCACGCGCGGCTTCTACGGCATTTGAGAGAGCCGTGCCGAAGGTCCGCCGTCAAAACCTTCCTCCCGCGCTGTTTCACCATCTCCTCGATCGCATCCAGAGCCGGATGATTCCGGCGACGCAACTTGGCTTGCTCGCGAAATGGCTCGACACCGGACCTGAGGTACCCGAGGGTCGGTGGTACAAGCGGTCCTCCGGCATGACGGTCTGCGGCGACGGCGAGTTGATCGAGACTTTTCTTCTGCCAGGCCAATCCCCGAAGGGTGAGCGCGTTTCGTAGGCTGTGGACGGCGCAGTCACCGAGCCGCCTGTGCCGCGGTCTTCCGCAGGGCTGCGGCCAGTGGCGACACGCTCGTCCGCTTCGCCTCTTCCAGAACTTCACGAACCCGCCGTCCGATCGCTGCGACCTGCGGCTGATAATCCCCCGGGCCGGAGAGCTGGGTCCACGCACCTTCGACGGCCGCCCCGGAATTGGCGAGAAAGTCCGGAATGTAGAGGATGCTGCGTGCCGCCAGGGCGTCCCCCGTCTCGTCGCGGTCGAGGATATTGTTGGCGCCGCCGCACAGAATCGCGCAGCGAAGCGCCTCGACGTCGTGGCCTCGGATCACGCCCCCCACCGCGCACGGCGCGAGGACGTCCGCCTGGATGCGCAGGATCTCGTCGGGTGGGCAGGGCTTCACCGGAACGGCGGCTGAAAGCGCCGCGATTCGAGCCGCGTCCGTGTCCGCGGCGATGACGTGGGCGCTTGCCTCGATGCATTTGACGGCGAGCCGGGACCCGACCGCGCCGACGCCCTGGATGGCGATCGTGCGGTCCTGCAGGGAATCGCTCCCGCGGCAGAACTCCAGCGCGGCCTGGATCGCATAGAAGACGCTGTCGGATGTGGCCTCGGCGCCGTCGCGGCACTCGATGTACGATGTGCGACCGGCCATCAGCTGTACGTCCGCTTCCGTGACGCCGAGGTCCGATCCGGTAATGAACCGGCCGCCCAGCGACTCCACGAAGTCTCCGAGCGCGTTCAGGGCATCCGCGCGGTCGCCGATCGCCTGTTGCACCAGCACCGCTTTGCCGCCGCCGAACGGAAGCCCGTTGATGGCGTACTTGCGCGTCATGGCTTCGGCGAGGCGCAGCGCGTCGTGCAGCGCCTCGTCGGGCGAGGCGTAGGCGCGGATGCGCGTTCCCCCGAACGCGGCGGCACGCCGGCAGCGGTGCAGCGCCACGAAGCCAAGCGGATCGTCGAGCCGATAGACTTCTTCGAAGCCGGGTACGCAGATCTCAGTCGCGCGCATGGAGACTCCTGCCTATGCTTTCCAGCCAATCCGGTAGACATCGAGCCCGAGGCCGAGCAGCAACGCGGCAAGGCCGGCGGTGAGCACGGTGCAGCGCGTCTCCCACTGGAACGAAGGACCTGCGCTCGCATACCAGAAGGCGGTCGCGATGACGACGAGGGAGCCTCCGACGACCAGGAGGCAGGCGGCCCAGTCCGCGCGTGCCGGCGTACCGGTCCGTGCGCTCAAGACGGCCAGGGCGAGACTCGCGAGGCCAAGGACCAGCATGTACGTCCTGGTCAGATCATGGATGTACCGGGCGAAGGAGTTCAGGTATGGGCTGGGATCGCCCTTGAAGGCCCGGGTGACGCTGGGGGCAAGGTAGCCGAAGTCGAACGCGATGCCCGCCATCAGCAGCAGGAGTCCGATGAGCGCGTGCAGTCGCTGCGGTGTCATAGCCATGCTCCTGTCTTCAGCGGCACAGTCCGCGTGCCTGCGATGCCGGTGTCCTGCTCCGTCGCGGTAGTTATCCTGGCTTGGGCGGACCGGCGATCAGCGTGTCGATCACGTGCTGCCGGAAGGCGGCCAGCTCCTCGCCGGATGACAGGAGCTTCGCGGCTTCCGGCCGCAAATGGAGAAACCCCACGTACGCGGTATACGCAAGAAAGGCGCGCCGCCTTGCTTCGGCGCCGGTCAATCCGAGCGCACGGTAGCACTCCTCGACGTACGCCATTCGCCGGGCCACGACGCGGCGTAACACCGGGCGGACGAGGCGGTGATCGCCGGCACGAAACAGCGCCAGCTCCACTCCGTAGTCGCGCGAGGGATCCGTGATGTCCATGAGCAGCAGTTTCAGCCGCTCACCCGGGTCGTCGACGCACGCCAGTCCCGCGATGATCGCCTCGGTTTCGAGTTCTTCCCACCGTCGCAGCGCCGCGGTCAGCCACGCGTCGCGATCGGTGAAGTGCCAGTAGAAGCTCCCTTTCGTGACCCGCAGTTTCCGCGCGAGGGGCTCCACGGCGACCGCTTCGATCCCGTCTTTCCTGATCGCCTCGAGCGCCGCCGCGACCCCGTCCGCGGCGCCGAGCGCCCGGCTTTTTCCCCGCCGGCGTGCGGATGAGCCCACGGGGCATTTTGGACCATACGGAGGCGTATTGACAAGGCGCCGCGCCGCCGGTAGAGTCCGGCTAACCATACGTATGCGTATGGTTCAAGACGTGGTGAGCCACGTGGAACGCCGATTCGATCGTCGTGAAGATGGGCGTCACGTTCCGCGTGCTGTAGGACGGCTGCTGATGCCGAAGCACGTGAACATTGACGCGCCGGCGATCGTCCTCTTCACATGATGAAGATGTCCATCGCATGGCCGCTGATTGCCGCATTGCTGACGACGGCCGCCCTGTCGGTCCGGGCGTGCGTGGGTCGGATCACGACGTCCGCCAGTCTCGTCCCGCGCGCCGCACCGACGTTCGAGCGAGGAGAGAACGCGGTCGTCTTCGTCGGGCACGCGACGACGCTGATCCATCTGGACGGGGCGACGATCCTCACCGACCCGAACTTCAACGATCGTGTCATGTTCCTCCGCCGGTCGCGGGCGCCGGGGCTGGGAATCGACGCGCTGCCGCCGCTCGACGCGGTGCTGATCTCGCACGCGCACCGCGATCATCTGGACTTCCGCACGCTCGAGCGTCTCCCGAGGGAGGTCGTGATCCTGATTGCGAAAGGGAACGGGCACTACCTGCGGGAGCGAGGGTTCACGCGGGTGCACGAGGTCGAGGCGGGGCGGCTGACACGCATCGGGCGCATCGATGTCATCGCCGTGCCGGTGGCGCACAGCGGCGCCCGCAATTCCGCGTCGGCCACGTGGCCCAGAGCGTTCAGCTACATCGTTCGCGGAGAGAAGAGCGTCTATTTCGCCGGTGATACCGGTCCGTCGCCCGCCTTCAGCGAGATCGGCCGCGCCTATCGGATCGATGTCGCCCTGCTTCCGATCGGCGCGTACCGGCCGCGGTGGTTCATGAAGGACCACCACCTCAGCCCCGCCGACGCGCTCCACGCGTTCGCGATGCTGCGCGCCCGTCACCTGATTCCGATCCACTGGGGCTCGTTCAGGATGGCGTTCGACGCGGTCGACGAACCCCGCGAGGTTCTGCAAAACCTGCTGGAGCACGACCCGGTGAGGGAGCGCGTGCACGTGCTCCCGAACGGGGGTCGATATCGATTCTGATGGCCAGAGCCGCGGATTTGACCAGTGTACCTACCGTTAGGTATATTACCTCGTCAGTATGGACCCCACCGATTCGGCTGCACCCGTGCACCCCTCGAGCGCCAGTCGCATCCTCGCGACCGCGCTGGATCTGTTCGCCGTCCGCGGCTACGACGCCACGTCGGTGCGCGAAATCTGTGAAGCCGCCGGCATCACCAAGCCGTCGCTCTATCACTTCTTCGGAAGCAAGGAGGGGGTGCTGCGCGCGCTCGCCACGACGAGCTTCGAGCAGTTCCGAGCGATCGTTGACAGTGCTCTCGCCACACCGGGTCCGCTCCGTACACGCCTGAAAACGATCACGCGGGCCGTTTTCGAGGACGTGCACAGGCAGCCGCGCTTGTGGCGATTCCTCCATGGCATGGTCTGGGCGATGCCGGGCACGACCGAGCTGCCGCACTGCATGGAGGTCTATGACGAGATCGTGGGCGTCCTGGCCCGGGCTGTTGACGAGGCCGTGCAAACACGGGAGATCGCGCCCGGCCCCACCGAGATCCGGATGCTGATCCTTGCCGGCGCAATCGAAGAGGCGGCTCACGGATACCTCATCGCCGGACGCCCCGAGCTGACGCCGGAGCTCGCCGACTTGCTGGTCGACACCGTTCTGGACGGCTGGCAATGACCGTACGAGCAGTCAGCCCGGCTCTTGCCATCGCGGTGTTAGTGGGCACCACCATCACAGCGTCCGCCCAGCCGCTTTCGCGCGCGGAAGCCGTTGCCCAGGCGATCACGGCGCATCCCCAGGTCAAACTTGCGCTCGAGCAGGTTGCCGTACTTGAAGGCCGGATCACCGAGGCGCGCGCCGATGCGTTGCCCGATCTCTCCTGGTCCATGCGCGCGCTTCGCTCCAGGGACCCGGGATTGCTGAACACGCCGAACTTCGACAGCTTTCCGGCCGAATTCCGGGCCGCGCTGCGGCCGATCCCGGGCAACATGTTCGACGCGTACGCGGCCGTTCAGCAAACGCTGTTCAGCTTCAAGTTGGGCCACGCCGTCGGCGCGGCGAAGCTCGCCCGCGAGGCCGGCGACGAACAGGTGCGTTTCGCGCGCCAGACCATCGCCCTGCAGGCCATTCACGGCTACAACGATCTGCTGTTCGCCCTGGAGCAGCTGCGCGTCGCAAGAAGCGCGATCGAGCAGAAAGAGGCCCACGTCAACGTGGCCAGAAGCCGCCGCAGCGCCGGCGTCGCCACCGAGCTCGACGTCCTTCGTGTCGAAGTCGACCTCGAGAACGAGCGCGCGGCGCTGTTTCGCGCCGAGACGCAGGTGGCGGCGGCTCGCGCGCGCCTGAACACCATCATGCTGCGGCCGATCGACTCCGCCGTCGAGCCCACCGATTCATTCAGCGTCGAGCCGGTCGCGAGCACCTTCGAGGCGGCAGTCGAGGAAGCGCTGGCGTCACGTCCGGAACTCCAGTCCCTTCGGCTCGAGCTTCAAGTGCGCGACAGGCTGATCGACGTCAGCCGCGCGGAGATGAAGCCGCGCGTCGATCTCACCGCAGGGTATGGATTTTCCGCGCGGAATCCGCGCGACCTCGCCGACCTCGACTTCGCACGGTGGTCGGCGGCCGTGACCGCCACCATTCCGGTGTTCGACGGCCACAGAACCGCAGGCCGCATAGCCCAGGGACTCGCGGAGCGCAACGTCGTGGCCCAGCGGATCGCCGCGCTGGAAAACCAGGTGAGGCTTGACGTGCAGGCGCTCTGGGACTCGCTGTTGCTGGCCGAACGCACGCTGGCAGCCGCCGATCTCAACGTGGCGCAGGCGCGCCGGGCGGTCGACATGACCGAGGCGAACTACCGGCTGGGCACCGCGACCCCGCTCGACGTGCTGGACGCACAACAGGCGCTCGTCCTCGCGGAGGACATCCGCAACCAGGCCCTGTTGACGCGCGCGAACTCGCGCGCCTCGCTCAGCTTCGTCATGGGCCGCGATCCCCTGACCGACGGGCGGCCCGCGGCCCCGGCGAAGCGATGACTCCGAAGAAGGCAGCCATGCAGACCCCCTCTCGCCCGTGCATCGTGGTGCTGGGAACGATCGTCGCAACGGCTGCGGCCGCGTGCGGCGCCCGCACCGAAACCGAACGTCCGGCGAGCGTCGAGGAACGAATCGCCGTGCGAACCGCGGCCGTCGAGACGCGCGATCTCACGGAGACGCTGACACTGACCGGGACGCTGGATCCGCGCGCCCACGTGCCGGTCGTGGCCGAGGTCCCGGCGCGCCTGCTCAGGGTCCTCATTCGCGAAGGCGATCGGGTACCCAGGGGCGCGGTTCTGGCGGTGCTCGATGACACGGATCTCAAGCTCGCGCGCGATCGCGCGAAGGCGGCCCTCGACGTTGCGGAGGCGAATCGTGCGCACGCCAGGACCGAGGAAGAACGGGCCGCGGGGTTGCTGAAGACCGGCGGGATCACGGACAAGGACGGGCTCGCGGCCCAGGTTGCCGTGCAGGTCGCCGAGGCATCGTTCGCGCAGGCGCGGGCAGAGCTGAGCATCGCCGAACAGCAGCTTGCGCGAACACAGGTCAGGGCGCCGGTGGCCGGCCGTATCTCCCATCGCGCCGCCGACGTGGGGACAATGCTCGCGGCTGGCACGCCGATCGTCGACATCGTAGACGATGCGGTGTTCGAGTTCCGAGCGGCGGTGCCGTCGGCCGACTTGTCGAAACTCGGAGTGGGCAAGGCCGTGACCGTGACGATCGACGCCCTTCCCGGTTTCACCACGACCGGGCGGGTCGACCGTGTCGCGCCGTTTGTCGATTCCCGCAGCCGTTCCTTCGAAGTGGTGGTCCGCGTGCCCGGTCGACCCGAGCTTGTCGGCGGTCTCTTCGCGCGCGCGGACATTCGCGTGCGCGAGGTACCGGGAAGCCTCACCGTGCCGCCAGCGGCGCTCGTCCGCGACGGCGCGGATCCCGCCCGAGCGCAGGCGTTCGTGGTGACGGGCGGCAGGGTCGAGCGCCGCGACGTGAGGGTCGGCGTCGAACAGTCCGACCTGGTGCAGGTGACCACCGGCCTTCGCCCGGGCGAGTCGTCGTCGTCGATCCGCCGGCGTCGCTCGGCGCCGGCGCGCCGGTCGATGTGCACGCGGGCGCGAAGCCGGTTCCCGAGCCATGATTCTCAGCGATCTCTCCATCAAACAGCCGGTCTTCGCCACCATGATGATGGCCGCGCTGGCGGTGCTCGGCTTGAGCTCGTACCGGGCGCTCCAGGTCGATTTGTTTCCCGACGTCGATTTCCCGGTCGTCACGGTGACCATCCGTTATGCGGGAGCGGCTCCCGAAACGGTCGAGCGCGACGTCACGAAGAAGGTCGAGGAAGCCATCAACACGGTCGAAGGCGTGCGCCACATCGAGTCGACCTCTCAGGAAGGGCTCTCCAACATTGTCGTACAGTTCAACATCGGGGTCCCGACGTTGAGCGCCTCGCAGGACATCCGCGGCAAGGTCGCCGCCATCCGCGGCGACCTGCCGCGCGACATCGACGAGCCGATCATCCAGCGTCTCGATCCCGCCGCGACGCCAATCGTGTCGGTGGCGATCGACGCGCCGGCCCTGACCGCGCGCGCCATCACGGACATCGCCGACAAAGTCATCAAGCGCCGGCTCGAGAACGTGCCCGGCGTCGGGGCGGTGAATCTGGTCGGCCAGGCCACGCGCGAGATTCAGGTGCTCGTCGACCGCAATCGGCTGGAGGGGTACGCGCTCTCGCTCGACGAGGTCGTTCAGGCGCTCGGCCGCGAGAACGTCGACGCCACCGCGGGTGCGGCGGATCGCGGCCGGACGGAAGCCACTGTTCGCGTCGCGGCGCAGGGCCGATCGGCTGCCGACATCGCCGCCATCCCCGTCAAACGCGCCGACGGCCGGACGCTGCTCGTGCGCGACGTGGCCCAGGTGGTGGACGGCATCGAGCAGGCCCGCAGCCTGGCGTTCGTCGACGACCGGCCCGCGATCGCCTTGGACGTTCGGAAGCAGGCCGGGGCGAATACCGTGGCGGTGGCCGACGGCGTTCGAGCGGCGGTGGCGCGGCTCGCGCCCGACCTGCCGGCCGGCGTGTCGCTCCAGATGGTGCGGGATGACTCGACATTCATCCGCGACTCGATCGAGGACGTCCAGACGACACTCGTCCTCGGCGGGCTGCTCACGGTGTTCATCGTCTTCCTGTTCCTGAACTCGTGGCGATCGACCGTGATCACGGGGCTCACGCTGCCCATCTCCGTCGTGGCCGCGTTCATCGCCATGCGTCTCTTCGGCTTTACGCTGAACGTGCTGACGCTGATGGGACTCTCGCTCGCGATCGGGATACTCATTGACGACGCGATCGTGGTGCGCGAGAACATCGTCCGGCACATGCAGCGGGGGAAGGATCACCTGAATGCGGCGCGCGACGGCACCTCGGAGATCGGCCTCGCCGTCATGGCGACGACCTTCACCATCGTGGCCGTGTTCGTGCCCGTCGCGTTCATGTCCGGCATCGTGGGGCAGTTCTTCTACGAGTTCGGCATCACGGTGACCGCGGCGGTGCTGGTCTCGCTGTTCGTGAGCTTTACGCTCGACCCAATGTTGTCGTCCCAGTGGTACGACCCGGATGTGGAGGAGCGCCGGCGCAGGGGGCCGGTTGGCCGCCTGCTGCAGCGGTTCAACGCCCTGTTCGACAGCCTCCACGTCACGTACGAGCGCGCGCTCGACCGGGCGCTGCGGCATCGCTGGATCGTGGTGGCCGTGGCGGTCGCGGCATTCATCGGCGCCTTTCCGATTCTGGCCGTGCTCGGCGGCGACTTCCTGCCCGACTTCAACCGCGGCGAGTACCAGGTGCACTTCAAGGCCACGCCCGGCACGACGCTGCGCGAAACCGGCGACCGCGCCCTGGGGGCGACGGCACGCCTCAGGTCCCTGCCCGATGTGGAATACGCGTACACGACCATCGGCGAAGCCGGCGTGTCGTTCCGGCCCGTCACCGAGGGATCGACGTACGTGAAGCTGAAGCACGGCACGGAGAAGACGTTCAGCGAAGTGCTGCGGGAAGGCCGCCGTGCGGTCGCGCAGGTTCCCGGGTTGACGTATGCCTTCATCGAGGCGGACGCCTTCGGGCAGAAGCCGATTCAGATCAGCGTGCGTGGGGCTGACATCGAGGTCCTCGATCGCCTGTCGAAGGCCTTCGCGGCGGAGGTCCGGAAGATCCCGGGTGTCGCCGACGTCGAGTCGAGCCTCGAAACATCGAAGCCCGAGCTGCGAATCGAGGTGGACCGGCAGCGCGCGGGCGATCTCGGCATTCCGGTGGCGACCATCGCCGCCACGCTGCAGGCCGCCGTCGTCGGACAGGTGGCGACGACGATCGAGGACAGCGCGGGCGACACGCACGACGTGAGAGTCAGGCTGCGGCCGGACCAACGGCGGTACGCGCAGGACCTGATGCTGCTGTCGGTGCCGACCGACAAAGACGACGATCGCGGTGACAAGATCCTGAAGCCGCTGCGGGAGTTCGCGGGCGTGCGGCCCGGAAGCGGGCCCTCGTCGATCCGGCGGCGCGACCTCGTGCGGGAGGTGCGCGTCTCGGCGAACACCGACGGCCGGCCGCTGCAGGAGGTGTCCGGCGACGTGCTGGCCGCCGCCGCGCGGATCGGCGTGCCGCCCGGGTACGACATCATCGCCGGCGGCGACAGCGAAGAGCTCGCCAACATGTTCAGGAGCATGTTCGAGGCGCTGGCGCTGGCCGTCATCTTCATCTACCTGATCCTCGCGTCGCAGTTCGCCTCTTTCACGCATCCGCTGGCGATCATGCTGTCGCTGCCGCTCTCGCTCGTGGGGGTTGCGGCCACGCTGTACCTGACGGGCGACACCCTCAACATCATGAGCATGATCGGCCTCATCATGCTCATGGGCCTGGTCACGAAGAACGCGATCCTGCTGGTGGACTTCGCCAACCAGGCACGGGCGGAGGGACTGCCGCGGCATCAGGCGCTGCTGAGGGCTGGCACCACGCGCCTGCGTCCGATTGTGATGACGACGCTGGCGATGATCTTCGGGATGCTGCCGCTGGCCTTTGCCATCGGGGCGGGCGCCGAGATGCGCGCGCCTATGGCTCGGGCGGTCATCGGCGGCCTCATCACGTCGACGGTGCTGTCGCTGCTGGTTGTGCCGGTCGTCTACACGTTGCTGGACGACATCCGTCCGGCGGCCGTGTTCGAGTGGTTCAAGCGGCGGTCGTCGCGCGGGCCCATGAAAGTCGGGGAGCGCACCGGCGGCGATGGCCGCGCCGCCAGCAGGGTGTGACGATGTCCCAGCCGCACGAGCCCTGCGCCGTTGACGAGGCCGCACCGAGCGCCTGATGTCTTCGCATCAACGTGCAACGAGGAATCGGGACCCATTGTAGTGCCGCGCGCCGCGGCCCGGCGGCAGTGTTGACATATCAGATTAATCAGAATAATCTGATTATGCTGATGACGCGATCGCGCACCGCGGCCACCGACACGCGACCGAAACGGCGCGAACGCCGGCCTCCAAGCGCCGCGGCGGGCTGCTGCCGCGTGGCGGGGCTGGTCACGGTCGACGAGCGCGGCCAGATGGTGCTGCCCAAGAGCGTGCGCGAGCGTGCCGCGATCCGCGCGGGGGACCAGCTGGCGCTCGTCAGCTGGGAGCAGGGGGACGACATCCATGGCGTGTTCCTCATCAAGGCCGATCACCTGACGGACTTGATCAGCGCCATGCTCGAGCCGGCGCTCGGTCGCCTCGGTAAGGAGCCACGCAGATGACAGGACCACATGGCGAACAGGTTTCGATGATCGACGCGCGCGTGTCAACGCCGGCGCTTCGCCGGGCGTACGACTGCTACAGCCACTTTTACGGCGCGCTCGCCGCGCCGCTCGAGCGAAAGGCGAGGATGCTCGCGCTCGCCCGGGCCGGCCTCACGCGACAGGACGCCGTCCTGGAGGTCGCCGTCGGTCCCGGGGTCACGTTTCTGGAGATTCTGAAGCGCGTCGACAGCCCGCAGGTGGTATACGGCGTCGACCTTTCACCGAAGATGCTTCGCGCGGCCCGGCGCCGTGCGCTCGGCGCCGGCTACGCGCATTTCGACCTGCGCGAAGCGGACGCGCGGTCCCTGCCGTTCGGCGACGCGACGTTCGACGTGGTCTACAACAGCTACATGCTCGACCTGATTCCGCTCGGGGAGATGCCTCGTGTCCTGTCGGAGTTTCGTCGCGTGCTGAAGCCGGGTGGCCGTCTCGCGCTTGCGAACTTCAGCAAGCGGGCCGGCAGCAAGACCATGCGGCTCTACGAGGCGGCGTACACGGCGCTTCCGGCGCGCTGGGTGCCGTATGTCGCGGGGGGCTGCCGGCCGGTGCTGATGGCCGGCCGCGTCGCCCAGGCGGGATTTCATCACGTGGAGCAGGAGTTCGTGCCGGGGATCATTCCGTCGGAGGTGGTCACCGCGGCGCGCGACCGCTGAGAGGATGCCGTCCCGGCCGCAGCGCGGCCGCCGCGCCTGCTATAGTGGCGCATCCGCCATGTCCCCGTCCGATTCGCAGCCGGCCGATCGCCTGCTTACGGCGCTCGTCGAGGTCACCCAGGCATTCGCGCACAGCGCGACCGTCGCCTCGGGCAGCCAGCGCCTCCTCGAGGTGCTCCGGCGTCAGCACGCCGTCCTGCAGGCGCGCGTCTGGCTGGCCGAGCAGCCCGGCGACCCGCTGCGGCTCGCGGCCTCGATCGCCGCCGCCGGCGAGCGGCGCGCGAAGCTGGATCCCCCCTCGCCGATCACGCTCCGCGTCTTCGAGAGCGGCAGGCCGGTGGTCGTCCCGGACACGGCGCGCGAGCCGCTGCTCGCGCCCACGCGCCGGCCGGATCGGGGCCGCGCCCGCGCGCTGGTCTCGGTCCCGGTTCCCGTCGGGCGGGAGACCGCGGGCGTCCTCGAGCTGGAGCTCGCCCATCGTCCCGACCGCGCGTACGACGTCGCCCTCCGGTTCTTCAAGGTCGCCTCCGCCATCCTGGGACAGGCGCTGCGCGGAGAGCGGCGGCTCGACGAGGAGCGCGGGCGCCTGCTGGCGGAAAACACGCACCTGCGCGAGGAGCTCCGGGAGAAGTACGACTTCTCGCGGATCATCGGCACCAGCGGGCCGATGCGCGCCGTCTACGAGCAGATCGCCCAGGTCGCCCGGACGAACACCACCGTGCTGATCCGCGGCGAGTCGGGCACCGGCAAGGAGCTCATCGCCCACGCCATCCACTTCAACTCGCTGCGCGCGAAGAAGCCGTTCGTCAAGGTGAGCTGCTCGGCGCTGCCGGAGACGCTCATCGAGTCAGAGCTGTTCGGCTACGAGAAGGGCGCGTTCACCGGGGCGCAGGGGCGCAAGGCGGGGCGCTTCGAGCTGGCGGAGGGGGGGACGCTGTTCCTCGACGAGATCGGCGACATCAACCTCTCGACCCAGGTGAAGCTGCTGCGCGTGATCCAGGAGCGGGAGTTCGAGCGCGTCGGCGGCGTCGAGGCCGTGAAGGTCAACGTGCGGCTGGTGGCGGCGACCAACAAGAACCTGGAGGAGGCGATCGCGCGCGGCATCTTCCGCGAGGATCTGCACTACCGCCTGAACGTGTTCACCATCTTCGTGCCGCCGCTGCGCGAGCGCCGTCCCGACGTGATGCTGCTGGCCGATCACTTCGTCCAGAAGTACGCCGCCGAGCACGGCAAGCACATCAAACGGCTGTCCACGCCGGCGATCGACATGCTCATGAGCTATCACTGGCCCGGGAACGTGCGGGAGCTCGAGAACACGATCGAGCGCGCGGTGGTCGTCTGCGAGGGCAGCGTCATCCACGGCCATCACCTGCCGCCGGCGCTGCAGACCGCCGAGGCGACCGGCACCGTGCCGCAGCTGTCCCTCGCCGATGCCGTGAGCGCCTTCGAGAAGGACCTGCTGCTCGACGCCCTCAAGTCCACCCAGGGCAACCGCGCGCGCGCCGCGAAGCTGCTGCAGTCCACCGAGCGGATCATCCGGTACAAGGTGAAGCAGCACCACATCGACGTGGGGCGCTTCCGCCCATGACCGACATTTACGTCGTTTTATCCCGATTTCCGCACGTATTTGTCTGGCGTTCGGTCGTCCGGAACTCTCCTGCTGCAGGCCGATTCCTACATCGCTGTCTGACATAACCCAAAAACAGACATTATTGTCTGGCTCTCTCCCCGCCGGCGCGGCCGGTACGCGCAATTCAGGCCGGAAATCGCGCGCGACGGCGCCCCGCGCCCGCGGCCGAGGCGGCACGAGTCTTGGAGAACCGCCCGGCAAGCGGGCGGGCCGAGCCGCCGCCCTCCCGCGACATCGCCGATCGCGCGCTGCCGATCGGCCCCTGCCGGAGTGTGACGATGCGAAAAGCCCTGACCGTTCCGCTGCTCGCGGCCGCCGCCGTCTTCCTTGCGCCCGCCGAAGCCTTCTGCCAGACCTCCTCGCCGCCGGTGAACACCGGCGACGTGGCCTGGATGCTCACCGCGACGGGTCTGGTGCTGCTGATGACCCCCGGCCTCGCGTTCTTCTACGGCGGGATGGTGCAGCGGAAGAACGTCATCTCGACGATGCTCCAGAGCTTCATGGCGATGGGCGTCATCACGCTGCTGTGGATCGTGGTCGGCTTCAGCCTCGCCTTCGGCGACAGTCTCGGCGGCATCATCGGCAACCCGTTCACCTTTCCGCTGTTCCGCGGCGTCGGCCTCGAGCCGCACGCGGCGCTCTCTCCGACCGTCCCGCTGCTGCTCTTCGCGCTCTTCCAGATGAAGTTCGCGATCATCACGCCGGCGCTGATCACCGGGTCGTTCGCCGAGCGCGTCCGGTTCTCGGGCTACATCCTGTTCATCTGCCTGTTCAGCGTCCTCGTGTACGCGCCGCTGGCGCACTGGACCTGGCACCCCGACGGCTTCCTGCGCGCGTGGGGCGTGCTGGACTTCGCGGGGGGCACGGTCGTGCACATGTCGGCCGGGCTCGCGGCGCTGGCCGGCGCGATCTTCCTCGGCGCGCGCGGCGATCGCGTGCCGGGCGCCTCGCACGAGCCGGCGAACATCCCGTTCGTCCTGCTGGGAACCGGCATGCTGTGGTTCGGGTGGTTCGGGTTCAACGCCGGATCGGCGCTCTCCGCCTCCGGTACGGCCGTGCTCGCCTTCGCCACCACCAACACGGCGTCCGCCGCTGCGCTGCTGACGTGGATGCTGGCCGACGCCGCACGCGGCCGCAAGCCCTCGGCGCTCGGCGCCTGCATCGGCGCGGTCGTCGGTCTGGTCGCCGTGACTCCCGCCGCCGGCTACATCTCGGTCGGCAGCAGCATCATCGTCGGGGCCGTGTCCAGCGTGATCAGCAACGCGGCTGTCAACTGGCGCATGCGCACGGAGCTGGACGACACGCTGGATGTCTTTCCGTGTCACGGGCTCGGCGGAATGGCCGGCATGATCATGACCGCCGTCTTCGCCACCGACGGCGGCCTCGTGAACGGCTCGTGGACGCTCCTCGTGCGCCACGCCGGCGCGCTGGTCGTCGTCACGGCGTACAGCTTCGGCATGGCGATGCTCCTCTACCGGCTGACCGACGCGATCATCCCGCTGCGCGTGTCGGCGGAGCAGGAGGCGATGGGCCTCGACCTGTCGCAGCACGGCGAGCGTCTGGCCGCCGCGCCGCTCGACGGCCTCTGGCCGGAAGCCGCCGGCGAGGGCGCCGCCTGACCCGATCAATTCCGGGCGCCGGGCGCCGCCCTGCGGCGCCGGCGCTCTCTCGTTCCCTCCGCATCAACCGCTGACTCGAAAGGAGAACGGCCATGGCTCATTGGCCCGTGTTGGTACTGGTGTATCTCGGTGCCCTGTTGCGGCCGGCGACCGTCGTACCGCCCGCCCAGTCCGTTACGGCCGCGTCCCCGGCCGCGCCGTTCTTCGCGGCTGGAACCGACATCGCCGCGACGTCCGCGTACGTCTGGCGCGGTTTCGTTCCATCCGGCTTCAGCGTCCAGCCCTCGCTCTGGATTGGCGCGGGCCCGGTCACGGTCTCCTCGTGGATGAACCTGGCGGAGGTGGACGGCCTGGACCCGATGACCGAGCACGACCTGACGGTGGACTACTCCGCGCGCGCGGCTGGAGGCACCATCTCGATGGGGTACATCAATTACGTGTTCCCCGGGGTGCAGGCGGGCGGCCATTCGCAGGAGGTTTACGCCGGCTACGCGCACGCGTCGCGCTTTTCACCCGCCGTACGCGTCTTCCACGACTTTGCCGAGGGGTCGGGTACCTACGTCAGCGCCGGTGCCGCGCTGCCGCACGCGTTCGGGGGAGGGCGCTGGGTCGTCACGGGGCGGGCGTCGATCGGCTACAACCACCGCCAATGGATCGACCTGTCCACCTGGAACGATCTCAACGTGGGGGTCACGCTCGCGCTGCCCGTCATCGCGAAGCGGCTCGCCATCGCGCCGTTCGTGGCCCGCTCGCAGAGCCTGAATGCGGCGGCAGTCCCGTCGCGCTGGTACGGCGGCGTGGGGATAGGGATCAAATGACCCCGGTGCGTCCCCTCACGCCCTAGGTCGGCTGCAGGTCACGGAGCGGCACGTCGGGCTGTGGTTTGCCGCCGCTCAGGCGAGCGGTGGTGAAACTTCCGGGGGAGGTTTCACCACCGCCAAGCGCCTTGATTCAGCGTCTGAACAGCTGAGTGCCGAGCGAAATGTTCACGGCATAGGAAGGACTGGCTTCCGACAACCCGAACGTCGGGAGGATGCTGAGCGTGGTGCTGCCGAGACGCACGCCGACTCCGCCGCCGATCTCCGCTGGAGCGCTGAATCCCGGGAGGATGGCGCTGTTTCCCGACGCAGACCCGAGCAACGCGACCCGCTTGGTGACGAAGTAACCCGTTCCGAACGACCAGAGCACCGCGTTTCGCAGGTCGACGCCCGCGGGGTCGCCCACGCGCAGATACCCGCCTTCGCCGTACACCCAACCGCTCGCGAACTGCTTCCGCAGCGTGCCGGTGCCTCCGACGTCCACCTTGCCGGTTCCAAGCCCACGCGATGCCGATGCGGTCGGGATCTTGACGCGACCTGCAACGACCACCTGCAGCCCGGCCGCCGGATCGTCGAGCACGCGATAGCCGACGCTGCCAATGACGTCGCCAAACCCGGAAGCGGTCGTCAACAGCGGTGAGGTGCCGCTTGCAGGCGGCGAACCGAGCGAGGGGGCGGACCAGCCGCCCATCATGCCGCCCGTCTGCCCGCCCATCTGCGCGCCCATGGACATCCCGAGGTCGGGCGAACCGACCACGGTGCCCTGCATTGGGACAAATCCGCCAGCGGACGGCGCAACCGTGCCATCGCGGATGGTCAGATAGGGAAAGTAGGTGGCCGCTTCGAACCGGCCCGTTTCGAGTCGAATACCGGCCGGCGCGTAAAACAAGCTTGTTGTCTCCGCGCTGCCGAACGAGCCGGAGAGAAAACGCGTATTCAGCGTCACGGACACGGTCGTTTGACCGGCCGCGTCCGACGCGGCCAGGAGCAGCACGACCACCGTGGCCAGTGTCGCGCCGCTATTTCTTTGCGTCGCCATGCACGCCTTTCATGGCCTGGGTCATGTTCTTCGTCATCGTCTGAAAGGCCGACGCCATCTGCTCGAAGTTCTTACACGCCTGGTCGAACCCTTTCATAGCGGCGTTGTTCTGATGCAGCGTGGGATCCTGCATCATCCCGTTCAGCGCCGCCTGCATGTCGCGCATCTGGCCCATCATCGTTTGCATCGATCCGAGCATCTGGCCATGCGGGCCCTGACCCGTCTGACCGGAGTGCATGGCCTGAAGGTTCTGCATCATCGCGGAGATATTGTTCATGGTCCCGTCGACGTTCCGCATCATCTGGTCGGTCGACATCATCGCCGTAGGCATGCTGGCCGGACCGTGCCCGTGGCCCTGGGGCTGACCGGCTCCGCCACCGTGCATCTGGGCGGCGGCGGGGGCGGAAACCGTCAGCGCGACGGCAATGATCACAAGAGCGTTTCGCATGGTTCCTCCATGTTGGATGTTCCTTTGGATTGGACAGCGTTCGATTGTCTGAGCGAGGAGTGCAACAGCCGCGCCGTCTGCGGGCAGGTAACCTTCCGGTTCGCCGGAGGCGCTGAGGTCGTCCGGAAGGTTCGACATGTCAACCGGTTAGCTGGGAGGGTTGCGTCGGGCTTCCGCTCTGCCGGGAATCCGGCAGGATCAGGAATGTCTTGCGGAGAGGTCACCGGCTGCGGTCCAGCCACCTATCGACGCGCCGAACGCAGCGCGCGCCCGAGCCGGCGGCAGCCTTCAACGATCTCCTCCTCCGTGACGCATGCGACCGACAGACGGAACTGCGGCCGTGCGGGCGGCGACTTCGGGAAGAACGGGGCGCCAGGCGCGACCTTGACGCCGGCCCGCAACAGGTGCTCGTAGATGGTTTCTTCGGTGCCTTGGTCGGCGTTCACGCGCAGCCACAACGCGTACCCGCCGGCCGGTTCCGTCCATTCCACGCCCGGCGGAGCGAACCGCCTCAGGCTCCGCAGCATCGTCTGCATGCGCTTCCGATACAGCGCGTGCGTCCGGCGGAGGTACGCGTCGTACGCGCCCAGGCTGAAGAACCGTTCGACCGCCGCCTGCGCCAGGAGGTTGCCGCTCAGGCAGGACGCCCGCTGAATCGCGGCAAGCCGATCGACACAGGCGCGCGGCGCCGCAATCCAACCGACACGCAGGCCGGGGAAGACGACCTTCGAGAGCGTGCCGACGTAAATGACCGCACCACGCGTGTCCATGGACTTGACCGGCAGCACCGCCTTGCCGAAGTACTTCATCTCCTCCTCGAATCCATCCTCGAGAATCGGGACGCGGCGCGCCTCGCACACGGCGAGCAGCCGCTCCCGGCGAGCCTGGCCGGTCGTCAGGCCGGTTGGATTCTGGAAGTTCGGGATCGTGTACACCAGCGCCGGACGCGTGCGCTTGAGCGTGGCCTCCAGGGCGTCCAGGTCCATGCCGTCCGATCGCATGGGGATGCCATGGACACGCAGCTCGTGAAGCCGGAAGAGCGACAGCGCCGAGGCGTACGACGGGGATTCCGTCACCACCCGGTCGCCCGGCCGCGTGAGCAGTCGCATCACGAGATCCAGGCCGTGCTGCGCCCCGTTGGTGATCAGGATCTCCTCGGCTGACACCGTGACGCCGTGGACGCGCATGCGCCGGGCGAGTGCCTCGCGCAACGGCTGGTAGCCGGCGGGATCGCCGTAGTCGACGAGCAGCCGGCCGTTCTCGAGCAGCACCTGTTTGAGACACCGCCGGATCTGGTCCACCGGCGCCAGCGCGGGATCGGCGGACAGGCGCGCGAAATTGATGACCCCGGGCGCCGCGACGTGGTCCCGTGCGAGCAGGGCGGCGTCCTCGGCCGCCCGCCGCACGGCCGGCCGGCTCACCGCGTTCCAGTCGATGAGGCTGTCAGTCCCTCGCCGGGTTGTTGCCACGGCCCGGCTCGGCCGGCGAACGGTGGAGTACGAGCCGGGACGGCTCTCCAGGTAACCGAGGGCCCACAGTTCCCCGTACGCACGCATGACGGTGGTGCGGTGGATGCCCGCGGTCTGCGCGAGGACGCGGGTCGGGGGGAGGCGATCGCCGTCCACCAGCGCCCCGGAGTCCACCAACTGAATGAGGCGCTCGCAAATCTGCCGGTACGCCGGCGCGGCCGCGCCTTTGTCGACGGTGACAATCACCATGGCGAGCCTCGTGGAGGCTCCTGCAGGATCGCATCAAATTGGACCAGTGACAATGGCCAATTCTCATTTGTACTGACAGATCCAATTATGGCCAGGACCGCGGGGTTGCGGTAACCGGTCGCACGAGAAGCCCGCCCGATTGGATCTCGGCGAGCCGTCCGGACGCCGCTATCGTGCACGGATGGCATTCAAGAACGCGTATGAAGACGCACAGTTCGCCGAGGCGTACTCGAAGCTGCGGTTTCCCGGCACCTACTACCTGGCGTACCGCGACCTTCCGCGGATTCTTCGCGAGCACGTTCGCGGAAACACCGCGCTGGATTTCGGCTGCGGGGCGGGGCGGTCCACGAGGTTCCTCCGCGAACAGGGCTTCGAGGTCACGGGCGTCGACATCGCGGGCGACATGATCAAGAGGGCGAAAGCGATCGATCCCCGGGGAGACTATCGCCGCATCCGGAGCGGCGACCTGTGCGCGTTTCAATCCGGAAGCTTCGACCTCGTGCTCTCGGCATTCACGTTCGACAACATCCCGGGGATGGCACAGAAGGTTGGACTGTTCGCCGAACTGGCACGCGTGCTCCGGCCGGCCGGACGGATCGTGAACCTCGTGTCATCGCCGGCCATCTACGTGCACGAGTGGGCGTCGTTCACGACGGCGGCTTTTCCGGAGAACCGGGCGGCCGGAAGCGGCGACATCGTCCGCATCGTCAACACGGCGATCGAGGACGCACGGCCCGTGGAGGATGTGCTCTGGACGCGCGAGTCGTACGAAGACGTGTTTCGAGGCGCGGGGCTCGAGATCGCCGGCCTCTACGAGCCGCTCGCAAGAGACGACGAGTTGTTCACGTGGGTCAACGAAACGACGATTGCGCCCTGGGTCATCTACGTGCTCGAGCCGAGGCGCGCGCGCTGACCGGTGGGACGAGCGCGGAACAAGTGGCCCGGCGGCGTGCCGGCGCGCCGCGCATCGCGCCGACGCTGGCGCTGCGAACCGAGTAGCCGCCGCTCGGGATCGTCCGGCGCGTCTGTGAAGTCGGCTCCCGCACGGGAACAAGCAGTAGACATGCTACGTCTAAAGCCGTAGACTGCCTACGACTATGGCCAAACGCACCGACGCACAACGGCTGGAGCTCCTCCAGGGCACCCTCGACATGCTGATCCTCCGGACCCTCCAGTGGGGCCCGCAGCACGGCCACGGGATCGGTCAGGCGATCCGCGCCCAGTCCGACGACCTGCTCAGGGTCGAGACCGGCTCCCTCTATCCCGCGCTGCACCGGCTCGTGAAGCGCGGATGGCTGAAGTGGGAGTGGGACGTCAGCGAAGCCAACCAGCGCGCGAAGTACTACCGGCTGACCGCGGCGGGAAAAGCACAGTTGTCGCGCGAGCGGGATCGCTGGTCGCAGCTCGTGGACGCGATCGGGCGCATCATGAACCCGGCGCCCGCGACCAAGGAGTAGCGCATGCGGCCTGATGACGACGAGCTCGACGAAGAGATTCGCGGGCATCTGGCCCCCGGCATCAAGGAGCGCATCGAGCGCGGCGAGGATCCCGCGTCCGCCCGGCTGGCGGCGCTGAAGGAATTCGGCAACGTCGCGCTCACGCGCGATTCGATCCGAAGCGTCTGGCGCCCTCGCGGGCTCGACGCCGCCGAGGCTCTCGGGCGGGACACCCGGTTCGCCCTGCGCTCTCTCCTGCGCGCCAGGGGCCTGGCCGCCACCGTCGTGGTGACGCTCGCCCTCGGCATCGGCGCCAACGCCGCGATCTTCAGCGTCGTCAGGGGCGTGCTCCTCCGTCCCCTGGTCAATCGCGACGAAGATCGCCTGATCTACATCCGTCAGAGCGCGCCGGGCCTCGGCGCCGAGAACATGACGTTCTCGATGCCCGAGATCGACGACTTCAAGTCACGCGTGACCACGCTCGGCGCGTTCGGCGACTTTTCCACCGTGGACTTCACGATGATCGGTCTCGGCGGCGAGCCTCGAATGGTAAGGGCGGGCGTTGTCGGCGGGTCGTTCTTCGACGTGATGGGCCTTCGCCCGGTGCTCGGCCGCCTGCTGAACGCGCAGGACGACGGTCCCAAGGCGGCGGGCGCGGCGGTCCTCACGCACCGATTCTGGACCAGCTCGCTCGACAGCGATCCGACGGTGATCGGCAGGGTCATCCGCCTTGGTCCACGCACCGCGACGGTCGTCGGCGTCCTCGAGCCATCGGTGCCGTATCCGGCCGACACCGAGATCATCGCCAACGTGGTGACGAGCCCGCATCACCTCGGGGCGACGATGGCCACCAGCCGCACCCACCGGATGACGGAGCTCTTCGGCCGCCTGGCGCCCGGGGTCTCGCTCGAAGCGGCGCGCGCCGCGCTGATCGCGGCGCACGCCGCCATCGTGCGCGAGCACCCCGAGGCATACTCGTCGAAGGCCAACGTCCAGCTGCGCGTCACGAAGCTCCGCGATCAGATTGCGGCGCCCGCGCGGACGGTCCTGATCCTGCTGCTCGCCGCCGCCGCGGTCGTGTTCGTGATCGCGTGCTCGAACGTCGCCAACCTGATCCTGGCGCGCTCGGTCCGCCGCGAAGGCGAGCTGGCCGTGCGCGCCGCGCTCGGCGCCGGCCACGGCGCGCTCCGGCGCACGCTCCTGGCCGAGAGCCTGGTGCTCTGCGGCGCCGGCGCCGCGCTGGGCGTGGTGCTGTCGTACCCGCTCGCCGCCCTGGTTGCCCGCTACGCGGCCCGCTTTTCCGTCCGCGCGCTCGAGGTCACGGTCGATGCCAGCGTGCTGTGGGTCGGCGCCGGCCTGGCGATGGCCGCGGCCGTCCTGCTCGCATACGTCCCGCGCCTGCCGTCGCCGCACGCGCCTGCCGGCCTCGGCCTGGCGAGCGGCAGCGTCCGGATCACGGCAGGCACCAACCGCCGCCTGCGGGCCTTCGCGACGACCCAGATTGCGCTCTCGTTCGTGCTGCTCGCCGGCGCGGGCATGCTTCTCAGCACGCTCGTCGCCCTGCAGACCGCGGACACCGGCTACAACATGCGGCAGGTGCTGGCGCTCGACATCCCGACGTCGGCGACGGGCGTCGCCGGCCCGCAGGTGATCGACTTCTACCGGGAAGCGACGCGGCGCATCAGCGTCCTGCCCGGCGTCGAGGGGGTCGCGGTCGGCAGCTTCGTGCCGTGGCGCGATGCCGGCAGCTTCGGTCCCGGTGTCCAGTTCGCCGTCGACGGCTACACGCCCGCGCCCGGCGAGGAGAACCCGCGCGCGCGGTTGCGGATCGTCGCGCCCCGCTTCTTCGCCGTGCTCGGCGTTCCGATGCTCGCCGGCCGGGACTTCACCGACGATGACCGCGGCGGCAGCGAGCCCGTGGTCATCGTCAGCCAGACCCTCGCGCAGCGGATGTTCCCGAACGGTGACGCGCTGAATCGACACTTGTGGTGGACCGATCCGTTCTTCGGCACGCCCATGCCGCGCCGCATCGTCGGCGTCGCGGCGGATGTGGACGATGAGAACGTCGTGCGTGGACCGGCGCTCACGGTTTATCACCCCGTTCAACAGATGGGCATCGCGGGCCGTCTGTTCGTGCACGCGGCGGGCGATCCGTACGCGCTGGTGCCGTCGGTGACGCGCGTCATCCGCGAGATTTCCGCGGACCAGCCCGTCGAGCGCCCCGCGACGCTCGAGGACGTGCGCGCGGAGGTCCTGTCGCCGGAGCGGCTGAATGCCTTCGTGTTCTCGGGATTCGCCGGCATCGCGTTGCTCATCGCCGTGGTGGGCGTGGCGGGCGTGCTGGCGTTCTCGGTGAGCGCGCGCACGCGCGAGTTCGGCGTGCGCCTCGCCGTCGGGTCCGCGCCGCGGCAGCTGCTGGCCCGCGTGCTCCGGGAGGGCGTGCTGATCGCCGCGATCGGGATCGCGGCCGGCGCGACCGGCGGCTACGCACTCGCGCGCGTGGCGGCGAAATTCGTCGCGCACGTGCAGTTGCCGGGCGTGCTGCCCGTGACGGGCGCGGCGGCCGTGCTCATCGGCGCCGCGATCGTCGCCTCGTTGATGCCGGCCGCACGCGCCTCGCGCGTGGACGTGTTGCAGGCGCTCCGATCGGAGTAGTCACCATGATGAAACAGATTGCGGAGGCGTCGCCCCGGTTGAAGGCCAGGGTCGCCGGCGTCTTCTGGTTGATGGTCTTTATGGCGGGCTCACTCGCTCTCTTCATTCGCGGCGGTCCTCTCTTCTCCGCGGCCAACATCGTCGCGCCCTTGTGCTATATCGTCGTGACGCTGCTCCTCTATGACCTGCTCAAGCCGGTGAACAGGTGCGTGTCCTTGCTGGCGGCGTTCTTCGGCCTCGCAGGGTGCGCCATAAGCCTCTTCGGCCTCACCGGGTTCATTCTTTTGAGAGACCTGGTGTTCTTCGGTCTCCAGTGCCTCCTGGTCGGCTACCTCATTTTCAGATCCACATTCCTGCCTCGAATTCTCGGTGTGTTGATGGTGTTTGCCGGTTTGGGCTGGCTGACGTTTCTCTGGCCGCCGCTCGCAAAGGATCTGTCCCCTTACAATCTGGCCCCCGGCATGATCGGCGAAGGATTGTTGATCGTGTGGCTCCTCGTGGCCGGTGTGAACGAACGACGGTGGAAGGAGCAGGCTGGCCTTGCTGGGAGGCGCGGATGAGATCGGCAGAGAACGTCGGCCGGACTGTCGGCATGCTGTTGCTCGTGCATCTCATCGCGGGCCTGACGATTCCCTTTGTGTTGTTGGACCGAGTCAGAAGGCCCGCGGGTTTCCTGGCAGGTGCGGCGGGGAGCCCTGGTCAGGTGCGCGCGGCTGTGCTGCTCCTGTTCGTGGGCAGCGCGGTGGCGGTTGCGATCGCCATCACGGCCTGGCCGTTCTTCCGACGGTACAGCTCCGCGATGGCGCTCTGGCTCCTGGCGCTTGCCGTGGCCGGGTTTTCGCTGCAGGCCGTTGACAACGGCGCGCTGCTGTCGATGTTGTCATTGAGCCAGGAGTACGCAGCGGCGGACCCGGCGAAGACGGAGCTTTTCCAGGCACTGGCCCTGGTGGCCGGCTCGGCCCTATCCCCCCGTGATGGAGTTGGCCGTGCCGTTGGCTCCCGCCTATGTGGCTCTGGCGGCGTGGCTGATGGTCAAAGGGCTCGACGAACGGTATCGCCCGGCGGACACGCAGCCGGCATCGATCCACTCGACCGGCTGATCGGCGATCGTCGCGGCCGCCAGCTCGCCGACTGCCGCGCTGCACGACATGCCGAAGCCTCCGAGGCCGGAGACATGGAAAAGCCCCGGGAGGTCGGGATCGGCCCCGATCACCGGGCGCCGGTCCGGTGCAAAGGTCCGAAGGCACGCCCAGGCGCGGCGGAGTTCGAGATCCTGTAACCCCGGCGCGTGTGCCGCGACCTTTTCGGCAAGCAGGTCGATCGCCGCCGGATCAACGTCGGGCGCGATCGGGGCGGTCAGCGTTTCGTCGCACGGCGAAATCAGCACTCCCTCGCCTTCGGGCCGAGCATACAGATCGCTCTCCCAGATCCAGACGACGGGGCCATCGCGATGCCAGCCGGGCGCGGGACCTGTCACGAACAGGTGGCGGCGGAGAGGACGAAGGGGCAGCGGCGCGGCGCGTCCGAGCCGGCCGGCCCATGCGCCGGAAGCGTCGATCACCACGTCGGCCCTAATGTCGCGGTCGCCGGCATGGACGCCGGACACTCGACCGCCCTCGACGATCAGATCGTCGACCTGTACCTTCGTGTGGAGCCGGAAGCCGCCACGCCCGGCCCGCTCCAAGTACAAAGAGAGGAGTTCGTGTATCTCCACGACCGACTCGGCCGGAGACCAGAGCGCGCCGTCGAACCGCACCTCCGCAAGCGCGGGGACACGCGCGCGGGCGGCCGCCGCCGTCAGCGGCTCGACCGATATTCCGTCGCGGCGGAGCGAGTCGCCGAGGCTCTCGAGCGCCGCGACGTCTCCGCCCGAAGCCAGCGTGTACCCGCCCGTCGGCCGCAGCAGCGGGACCTCAGCACTGAGCGCGCGGATGTGCCGATCGGATCTTGTCGCCAGCGCGCGGATGACCGGGTCGGCCTCGATCAGCCGCATGATCGCGGCGTTGCGTCCCGAGGCGTGAACGCCGAACGTGAACTCCCGTTCGAGGATCAGTCCGGGGCCGTGGCCGGTTCGCGCGAGCGCCCACGCGGTGGCGGCCCCGGCGAAGCCGGCGCCGATGATGATGCAGCGCGTGCTGGCCGGGAGCGGCTCTCCTTGTCGGCTGGTGGAAGGTTCGGTCACTGGGCTACCGGGTTGACACGGCTATTGTACTCGCCGCTCCCGCGCCCGGTCGCTGTCACGCCGCATCGGCTCGGTCGAGAGCTTCCCGCACCGCCCGCAATAACGTCACGGGGACGAATGGCTTTTCGATCATCGTCCACTCCGCAGGATACGAGACGACGGTCGGGCTGCGATCGTGGTAACCGGACATCAACAGCACGCGCAGCCGAGGCAGGACCTCCGTCAGACGCCTCGCCAGCTCGACTCCGCTGACTCCCGGCATCACGATGTCCGTCAACAGGAGGTCGATCCGTGTTCCGTCACCGACGTGGCCCAGCGCCTCTCGTGCGTCGCGCGCTTCGAGCACGGTATAGCCGTGGCGCGTCAGAATGCTCGATGCGGTCACGCGCACCGCGGCGTCGTCTTCGACGAGCAGGATCGTCTCGATTCCGCGGGCGGGAAATGCCGACGCGACGCTTTCTTCCAGGGGCTCCACGGCGCCCGGCGCGATGGGGAGCCCGATCCGGAAGGTCGCGCCGCGCCCGGGCGCACTGTCGACCGTAATCGCGCCACCGCTCTCGGTGACGATGCCGTGGACGGTCGACAGGCCGAGGCCTGTGCCCTGTCCGGCGGGCTTCGTGGTGAAGAACGGCTCGAACGCGCGGGCTTGAACCTCCGGGCTCATGCCGCTCCCGGTGTCTGTGATGGTGAGGCGGGCCGACGGCCCTCCTGGTGCCTCCTCGCGCCGCTCGGCCTCGAGCTCTCCACACTCGGTCGCAATCGTGAGCTGCCCGCCGTCAGCCATCGCGTCGCGCGCGTTGATCGCCAGATTCAGAATGACCTGTTCGAGCTGGCTCACGTCAATTCGCACCGGCAGCGGCTCTCCCCATAAACGAATCGTGAGCGTGATGTCTTCGCCGAGCACGCGCGTGAGGAGGCGATGGGTCCTGGTTACCACATCGTTCAAGTCGACGATGCGTGGCCGCGAGAGGTGGCGGCGGCCGAAGATCAGCAGTTGTCGCGTGAGCGCCGCCCCGCGTTGCGCGGCGCCGATGATTTCCGCCATGTCTGCGCGGCGGGGATCGTCTGCCGGGAGCCCCACCAGCACCAGCTCGCCATATCCCAGGATCGCCGTGAGCAGGTTATTGAAGTCGTGGGCGACCCCGCCGGCAAGCCGCCCGACCGCCTCCATCTTGAGAGCGTGCTGGAGTCGCCTTTCCAGCTCGCGCCGCGCGGTGATGTCCTCGCGCAGCGCGGCCTCTGCGGATTCGCGGGCCGTAATGTCGGCGGCGACCCCGATCGCGCCATCCACCTCCCCGGTCTTCGTGCGAAGCGGCGCATACCAGCACTCAAACGATCGTCCGGCCGCCCGCGTCGTGAAGGTGAGCGATTCACCGGCGAGCGTGCGCCTGGCCGCATCGATGATCTCGGGAACGTCCGCGTAGACCTCGTCAATGGATCGGCCGACGACCTCTCCCGGGCGCAAGCCGATCGCGGACAGGCCGCGTCCTTCGGAGAGCGTGAACCGCCTTTGCCGATCGAGCGCCCACATGACGATCGGAATGTTCGCGACGATGAGGCGCAGGCGAGCCTCCTGGGCGGTGAAGGCCCTTTGCAGGAATTGCCCCCGTGCGATCATCCAGATGAAGATCGCGCTGAGCACGACGAACACCGCAGTCGCGAGGTGAGTCGGCGACGACGGACGCGGCGGAAATGCCAGCCACGCGGCTGCCAGCAGTGCCAGCGTCGTGCCGCCTGCGACAGCACCGCAGAAGTGCGTGGCCGCCAGGATGGCAGCAAACGACAGGAAGAACGGCGTCTGCCATAGGAGCGGCCACGCGCTCCACGTCGCCACCAGCGCCGTGGCGCTCGCGCACACGACGACCGCGATGCAACGAACAGGCGGGCGAAGGCTGATCAATGTAGTTGTACGATGGCGAACAGAACATTACCTGTGTCGGCTCCAAACGCGCCAATCGTTAGGGGTGGGGGCCTGGCCCCGGCATCATCGGAGAAGGAGCGCTGACCGCGAGCTTGCGGTTTCGTCCGGACAAACGAAGAGGCACCCACGAGTCCTATCCGAACGGGTTCTCGATCCTGACGCCGTCAATCGTCTGGCCGTCCTGCAGGTCCTCGCTGAGCAGGCGTCCGCATCCGGCAGCGCTGGCCGAACGAACGGCGAGCGCATCCCAGAACGACAGCGCGTGCAGGCGGCAGAGGTCGATCGCTCCGAGAATCAGTTCCGGCCGGATGAGCACGACGTCCAGTCGATTGAGCCGCTCGACCCGGATGCGGGCCCGCTCGGGGGATAGTCCGAGCTTCTTGATCGCCGCCGCGAAGTACTCCTGCATGACCTGCGTCGACACGACGACACGCTTGGCGCGAATGAGCTCCGACAGCACCGTGCGCGCGCGCACCCGCTTGGTCCTCGCGGATCTGTCGTCCGCGTAGACGAAGATGTTCGTGTCGACGAAGACGCGGTCGCTCATCGCGGCGCGTAGCGGTTCAGGCGCTCGTCATAGAGCTCTTTGCGCTTGAACGGTTTGCCTCCCGAGTTACCGGGCTCCGCCCACATCGCCTCGAACTCGGTCAAGATCTCGTCGCCCCCGAGCTGGCCGGTCAGCCCCTCGAGGTAGTCGCGAATGAGCGCATTCAGGCTCGTGCCCTGCTGACGCGCCACCTCCCGAGCGCGCTCGACGAGCCCGTCCTCGACGGAGAGGGTCAGATTCATGTCCACATAATAAGGTTACACGGATTATGTGTCAACCCGCCCGACGCACCCCCAGTTGCATCGAGCCGGGCGCCGAACTCGTCCTCGATGGTTGAGACCTCGGCACGATGATGAAAGCCATTGATCAGAGTTTGGTACCCGACCTTTCGGCGCTTCGCTTCTTTACGGAACCGGCTCGACACCTCGCCCTGGGCTGGCCGGCCGGCGCTGCGTGGCCCATGAACCCTTTGGAAGCGGGTGCCATGCCCGGTGCCATGCCGCGGGTCGAAATGGATGCCAATCGACAGATGTGCGCGCCCGTGGACTCCCGGGATTGCGGGCGTTTTCGATTGAGTGTCACAGACCCTCGGCTTCCCAGCCGAAGGCCTGCGGAACAGCGGGTTCAGGACTACGCGTTTCTTGCTGCGGAAATCTTGCGAATGGCGCGCCCGGCAGGACTCGAACCTGCGGCCCCCGGCTTAGAAGGCTGCGGGTATAAGGCAGCCGGGGGCAGCGTGGAGCCGCTGCCCCCGTTTTCATTGGAGTTTTCGCAAGCCCTAGACCACCCCGAGCGACCCCAACCTACTACCGATTGTCACCCGTTTGTCCCCCGCTTAGCGTCACGACACGTGACGACCGCTATTCGTCGTCTAGTAGCGCTTCGAGATCGCGGCTGCCTCGGACCACACGCACGATCGCCACATCGGCACCCTCGATGCGGTACAGAACCACATATTCGCCTGCAGGAAAACCGCGTATGCCGGGCCGCAGATCGTCACGAGCCCGGCCAGCACGTGGGTACGCGTCAAGCAAGTCGAACCGCTCCGCTATCGACTGGGTCACGCGATCGGCGATTTCGAGACTGTCGCTTTCGAGAAAGATGTAGAAGGCGATGTCCTCGAGATCCGCTTCGGCTTGTGGTGCGAGGCGGTACGCCATCAGCGCGATGTAGCGGAGCGCTCGGCGGCGATTCGTCGGCGAAGACGCTGTTTGATCTCATCGACGAGCGCCGGCGTCGATTCTTTCGTAAACGCCCGTCCTTCGCCGCGTGCGAGAGAAGCGTCCGCTTCGTCGATCATCGCGATGATCTCAAGGCGTCTGCGCTCACGCTTCTCCCACAGAGACAAAGCCTCCTGAACGGCCTGTTCCTCGCGACTAAACCTTCCGCTTTCGATGGCTTTTCGGACGAAGGCGCGCTGATCGGCTGTCAACTTGACGTTCATGGGGTCACCTCGTCACGATGTCGGAAGCGCCGTACGCACACGGGCCTCATTCGTTTCGCCGCAGCTCATCAAGGAACTGCGTCATCGGCGTTGTTCCGTTGCGACGGCACTGCTCAATCGCTTCGAGCAACATCGTCTCTGTTTCCGAATCTGCCTCGAACGTTCCATCGCCTTCGATCACGAGCACCGTCACCGATGCGCCTTCCGGCAGGTCGACATCGATTTCAACCCGCCCATCCACGACCTTTCCAGAGGCGACGAGCATATCGGCATTGTAGACCAGCAGCAGGGGAGGCAGCACTATGGATTTCGACCCTCGCGATCACGATTCTCGCTCCGACGACCGGTTCGAAATCGAGCGCGGGCGCGGCAGTCGTGGTGCCTCCAGCGACCACGATCGCGATGACGACTGGAGGCAACCCGAC